>DATHSX010000444.1:0-8310 GCA_035463935.1 Acidimicrobiia bacterium
ATCTCCCATGTGGATCCCGTGTACGGCCACCATCTGTCGGTAGACGAGTGGGAGCGTCTCCGGAACGGTCTACCCGGCGCCCAATTGGAGCGGGTTGGTGACTTCTTTCACGAGCTGGTGCATGTGAAGAGCGCCGAGGAGATCGAATGCGCCCGCAAGGCCGGGAAGCTGATGGACCAAGCCTTCCACGCCATGATCGCGGCCGCCCGCCCCGGAGTCACCGAGTATCAGTTGGCCGCGGCCGCCACCCACGCGGTGATGGAAGGTGGCGGTCAGATGGACTTCACCATCATCGGGTCGACGCGAATGGACGACCCGGGGATGGTGTTCGGCAACCCGTGGCCCTCCAGCCGTCGGCTCCAGGAGGGCGACATCATCATCAATGAGCTCGCGTGTGGCTACAACGGTTACTCAGTGCAGATCGGCAGTCCCATCTGCATCGGGAAGCCACCATTGTGGATCCGTGAGTTCTTCGACGATGTGGTGCTTCCGGGTTACGACCTGATGGCCGAACAGCTCGTCGGGGGTAACAGCTGGGACGACGTGATGAAGGCCAGTCAGTTCTTCCGGGACAAGGGCTACGACACGAGGCCCCTCTTCCTCCACTGCATCGATTTCACGAGCCACCCCCCCCATGTGATGTGGGATCGCGTCGTCGCCGAAGCCAATGAGCTCGATCTGGAAGCAGGGACGGTGGCGATGTTGGAGCCGACGATCATCACCCCAGATGGGTTGCTGGGAATCTTCTTTGGGCGAACCTACGTACTCACGGAAGGCGGACACGAGCAGGTCACCAGATTCCCCCACGAGCTGATCGTCATCTGAGAGCGTGTCACCGCCCGCCCGGGCCGGAACCCGGCCAGGATCTCTGCGGTGGTACACCCGGTAGCCGATGAGGTCCGTGTCGGCCGTGACGGTCAAGTTGCGCTCGTCGCCCCGGTCAGACTCATCGAACCGAGCCACCCAGCTTCTCGGCCATCCAGTCGTCCACCCAGGGGGCGATCCTGTAGGCCAGATTGCTCACCCCATGGGTGGCGCCGTCCACTGTGATCAGCGTGGCATTCGGCGCCTCCTGGGCGATCCGTCGGGCGTGATCGACGCTGATCAGGGGGTCGAGCATCCCGTGCACGACGACCAGGGGTTGGGCGATCTTCTCCGCTACACCGCTGAGATCGAGCAGCTTCGCCTTGGCGCGCGCTTCTTCGGCTGACGCCGACCACGAGTACTTCCGAAACGCCCCCCTGGTCACTTCGGGAAGCTCGTCCCAGCACTCGATCCAGCTATAGGGGCCGCAGTTGGCCATTGCGGCCGTGACCCGCGACTCGAAGGCGGCCGCCCGGCAGGCGTAGTAGCCGCCCAGGCTGGCCCCGATCAGCCCGACGCGGCTGGCATCGATGCCGTCGCAACTCTCCAAGAAGTCGATGGCAGCGGAAACGGCGACCTCGTAATCGTGGCGGATCGGCAGCTTGCGGCTGATCTCTCCCTGGCCAGGGCCGTCGAGGCTGAGCACGGCCATCCCGCGGCGGAGGAGCGACCCCCGCCCACCGTGTCGTTGCTCTTTGGTCGAGTCCAAACCGGGGAGGAAGATCACCACCGGATAGGGACCGACCCCGGCGGGAATGCTCAACAAGCCGGAGAGATCGGCGTCGGGAAAGGGGATGGAAATCTTCACGACCGAGGGCTCCAGGTAGGGCACGACCCGGTCGTAGCACTCGACCATCTTGGCCAGGCCCCGGACATGGGCCTCCTCGTCGTCGACGGAGAGAAAGTAGGAGAGGTGATAACAGGCTGACGCGGCCAGAAACGATCCGACCGCGGAGATGCGACGACCCTCGGCCCACGCCTCCTCGCCCATCTCCTCATGAACCCGGGCCGTCTTCGTCCACTCCGGTCCCCAATCGGACCAGACGTTGACCCTGTCTACAGTCGCTGTCAGGTCACCTAAGGCGATCGGGCCGTGGAGAAAGCGCGCTGCCCAGATGTCGAGGACCTCCTGGACCTGTGGGTCGGGGTGGCGAAGGGTGCGCGTGGTGGCCGGATCGACTCTCACACGAGCACCCTCGCGCAGCGGCGCAGCCCGATGGTTGCGAGTCCGACCCGTTCATCCATCTTCGTCCTCCATCGCAGCCTTGATGACCACGTCGAGTTCCTCGATGTTGTTAGCGAAGTCATCGTGGGGGAAGAAGCAGACGAGGGACAAGCGCTCGCCTCGGTTGGCCAAGGTGGCGTGCGGTGTCATGGCCGGGATTCGGTACCAGGAGCCCGGCCCGACCGGGTGGAAGGCGCCATCCATCCATACCCGGCCCGTGCCGGCGACCACGTAGACGATCTCCTCGCTCTGGGGATGCAGGTGAGGAGATCGAGACGGGACGAAGTCGATCGCGACCTGTCGCACGGTCGACATGCCTGGCCCGGCATTTCTGAATGGATCCGATGTCCGGCGTCCCGGGTAGTCGCGGAACTGGAGCTGATCGGGCCCAACGACGGTCATAGCGGACCTTTCTCATCCTCAATACGGCTCACAGGTGGCCGAGTGTACGTACGAAACCTTTGCCGGCAGACTGGTCATCAACGGGCGTCGACCGATTCGAAAGCCCAAATGACGGGTACGACGCTCCGGGTGGATCTCGGTCAGGCCAGGGAGACGACGATCTTGGTGTGAGGGAACCGCTCCTGACGGGACCAGGCGGACTCAATCGCCTCGAGCGGCTCCACGGTCAGGTTGACCTTCACGGCGCCGGCCGCCACCTGCCCGATCACGAAGCGGAAGGCATCGAGCTTCTCGGTCAACGGGGTCCAGCCGGAAGAGAGGCCGACCACCGAACTGCGGGCCTTGCGCATCGCCTGCATGGGAAGATCGGCTGCGATGCCTGCCGTGTTGCCCACGGTTACCAACCGGCCTCTCTCGGCGAGGGCGGCGATGGCGCCCATTGCCGGAGCACCCCAAAGTGGATCCACGACGATGTCCAAGGGACCGCCTGCGGCCTCGACGAGGGCCTCGGGCAGATCCGTTGACTCCGTCAAATCCACCGAGATAGAGGCCCCGTTCGACTCGAGCCAATCCAGGGTGGGTCGATGACGTCCCGCCGCCACGACAGACGCTGCTCCGTGGGCGGCGGCCAGTTGCACCGCCATCTGGCCGACCCCGCCAGTGGCGCCGAGAACTGCCACCCGCTCGCCTCCTGCCATGCCCGCCAGACGGAAAGCCAGCTCGGCGGTCACTCCGGCAACGCCCGCCGCGGCCGCGGTGGCGTCATCGATCGTCGACGCCCATTCGACGAGAGCTGCCTCCTCGGCGACCGCGACCTGGCGGATCGCCCCGTCTTTGCCGAACCCGGGGAGGTCGTTCTCGAATCGGACCCGCGTTCCCTCGGGCAGGGTGCGTGACTTGATAATGGTGCCTACTCCCTCGAGGCCGGGCACATAAGGGGGTATCACACCGGGCATTCGCCCCGCGGCAACGCGAAGCTCCACCGGGTTGAGCGCCGCCGCCGTCACCGCAATGAGCGCCTGTCCATCGCGGGCGGAAGGCTCGTTCAAGTCGACGGGCCCGGGCGCAGCCCCGATGGCAGTGATCTGTGCGGCCCTCATTGTCGTACGACCCCGGGGAGCATGGATGTATCTTATTGCCCGAACGTTTGCGCAGGTCGAGAAGGGATGGGAGATGGACCCAGAGAACGTCGCGATCATCGAGGAGGTAGCCGGCTCGGACATACCCGTAGAATTGAGGTATCTCCAGACCTGGGACGGCCTCTACGCGCCCATCGGTCTTCGGCTCCCTCCCGGCGATGGTCCCTTTCCACTGGTCCTGTTGGCCTCCGGGAACGGTGGAGGAGGCATGGCCTGGATCCGGGAGGCCGTCGCCAATCGCGGCTACATCATGGAGCGCCTCCTCGAGCGAGGTTACGCGTGCGCCTGGATTCGCTATCGGACCGAGGTAGAACTCGGCTACGAAAACGGCGGTCGGTTGGTCCGGGATACGAGACAGGGTCGCGACATGTTCAACCGCTCACCGCTCGAGTACGAGGACGAGATCGCCATCGTCGAGCAGCTCAAGAGAGACCCGCGCATCGACGCCGAGCGGATCGGTTTGATCGGGATGAGTCATGGCGGAGAGATGGTGCTGAAGATCACCTCTGAGTATGAGGGCATAAAGGCGGCGGTCGCTTCCGAGCCGGCCTCGCATGAATTCCTCGCGTTGACTCCCGACGAGACGGCCTTCGTCGAGCCCGAGACCGGGATGCGCAACATCGAGGAGATGCAGATGGTGGAAACCGGAAAGGTCCGCTCACGCATCGACATGGAGAAAGCGAAAGCGCGGATTTCGACCATTGACACCCCGATCCTCGTCATGGGGCGAGACGACGATCACCTCCAGGGGATATTCCGTGTGTCCTACGAGTTGCTCGCCGAGGCCGGAAAGCCCGTGGAATGGGTGAGCTGGGACCATGACCTTCACGGCTACGTGTATCCGTTGCGCGGTCCCGATGGCCAATACGAAGTCAACGACGTGGCCAGGGCCGCCATCGATGGTGTCCTCGACTTTCTGGACGAACATCTGTAGAAGGCCGCCAGCCCGCTGAGTGGTTCTCCGCTTTCCCTGGAGACATAGACCCCGACCCGGCCCGGCCACCGGCATCTCAGTATCCGTCGGGGCAGCGCAAACACGAAGGCCCACGGACCTGTCAATCCGGGCCGCCGAGTTGACCTGGGCAACCGCGGGACGGCGGATAGCCTCCCCAGCGGCGCCGACCCGACCACGTGGCCAGACGTTGCCCGCAGGGGCCGGGAGTGCATATGTCCGGGGCAGACAGCGATAATCCGAAATCCGATCAGAGCCGCCGGTACCAGGAGGCGATCGCCCGGCCGATCTCCTCGCCGGAGTCCTCCTGGGGAAAGTGGTGACCCCGCACCGTGACGCTCTCCTGGTGGGGCCAGGAGGCCGTGACCCGGGCGATCCCCGGGCTGAAGAAGCCAGGATCGGCGTTGACGAATAGCTTGGGAATCGGGCACTCGGCCAGCCACCGGTTATAGGCGGCGACGATCTCATGAACGTCGGCCGGTTCCCCCTCGATCGGGATCTCCCGGGGCCAGGTCAAGGTCGGACGCCGCGATTCGCCCGGTTCGAGGTAAGGCCGCCGGTATTCGTCCATGACCTCAGGAGGCAGCGGATCGAGGACCGACGACGGCAATACCCGTTCGACGAAGTAGTTCTTTTCCAGGATCATCTGCTCACCCGCCGCGGAGCGAAACCCCGAAAAGATTCGCCGGGCGTTCTCCGGCCACTCGGCCCATCGCAGCGGAGCGACGAGCGCCTCCATATAGGCGATGCCCTTCACTGCCGCCTGGTGCCGAAAGGCCCAGTCGAAGCCGAGGGCTGATCCCCAATCGTGGACGACCAGCGTGACCTGGTCTACCACTCCCAGGCTCTCGAGCAAGGCGTCGAGGTAGGCCCGGTGCTCGACAAATCGGTATCGGTCCGGCCCGCTGGCTTCGAGCTTGGCAGAGTCGCCCATGCCGATGAGATCGGGCGCCAGGCAGCGCCCGCGATTGGTCAGAGCGGGAATCACTTTGCGCCATAGGTACGAAGAGGTCGGGTTCCCGTGCAGGAACACGATCGGATCGCCGGTGCCCGCCTCGACAAAGGCCATGCGCTTGCCCAGGACCGTCGCGAAGCGTTTATCGATCACTCCGGCCATTTAACCCATGCTGGCAACCGTTGACCCGAGATTCGGGCTTATGCGCCGGGTTGAAACCGTGTAGCTTCTGGCGAAATCAGAGGGAGAGGTGAGGAGTGGGCCGCAGGCTCGCAGCACTTGCTATTTCGGTCGGTCTAGTGATGGCCTTCGTGCCGGCGGCGGGTGCCGCCCCCCCGCTCGAGCGGGTGATCGTCGTTCTGCATCCCGGTCCGGCGGTAGAGGAGGTGGCCCAGCAGATCGCCGCGGCCAGCGGCGGGATCGTCGGGTTCGTGTATCGGTACGCCTTGCGCGGGTTCGCGCTGTCGGTCCCGGCCGCGGCTGTCGAGGGTCTGCGCCAGAACCCGAACGTGGCCTGGGTAGAGCCCGACGTCCTGGTACATGCGGCCCAGACGGGCAGCCAGCCGGTCCCGACCGGCATCGACCGGGTCGACGCCGATCTCAACCCGCCGGTTTCCCCGATGGATGTTGACATCGCCATTATCGACACCGGTATCTACATCGGCCAGGTTGCCGGCGGCGGCAGTCGGTCCCACTACGACCTCAACCTGGTGGCCGTGACCGACTGTACGAGCGCCATCTTCTATCCAACCTTCGGAGGCTGCGACGGCAACGGCAACACTCAGGACCAGAACGGCCACGGGACCCATGTGGCTGGCATCGCCGCCGCCCTCGACAATGACATCGGCTCCATCGGGACCGCCCCGGGGGCCCGGCTGTGGTCGATCAAGGTCCTCGATGCCAGCGGCAGCGGATATCTCGGCGGGATCCTCGCCGGGATCGACCTGGTCACCTCGTACGGGGGTCAGATCGAGGCGGCCAACATGAGCTTCGGCTTCGAAGGCGCCAGCGCCGCCCTCGACACCGCCATCGCCAATGCGACCAACGCCGGTGTGGTCATGGTGGCCGCGGCGGGCAACAGTGGCAAAGACACCTCGACCTTCAGCCCGGCCAACCATCCCGATGTCATCAGCGTTTCCGCCCTGGCCGACTTCGACGGTCTGCCCGGCGGTCTCGGCTCACCCACCTGCCGGGCCGACCAGGATGACACCCTGGCCGACTTCTCCAACTTCGGCGCTGACGTCGAGATCGCCGCTCCCGGGGTTTGCATCTACTCCACCTATCTGAACGACGGTTATGCCACCCTGAGCGGGACCAGCATGGCCGCGCCGTTCGTCACCGGCGCGGTGGCGCGCTACATCGCCCAGAGCGGATACGACCCCGCCAACCGCACCCAGGTCCTCGAACTGCGGTCGCGCCTGGTCGGCTCGGCCGCCCCGCAGAACTCGGCGTGCGGCTTCACCGGCGATCCCGATTCCTACGCGGAGCCGCTCCTGTTCCTCAATGCGTCGCTGTTCGGAGGCAATGGCCTCTGCAACGAGGCTTCGTCCTCGAACCAGCCGCCGGTGGCGAGCTTCACCTCGTCATGCGCTGACCTCAGCTGCGCGTTCACCGACACCTCGACCGACGGCGATGGCACCGTGGTGGCATGGAGCTGGAACTTCGGTGACAGCGGAATCTCCAGCGAGCAGAATCCCAGCCATACCTTCCCGGCGGGGGGCACTTATCAGGTGACCCTCACCGCGACTGATAACGAGGGAGCGGTGGACTCGCAGACATCGGCGGTCACCGTGACCGCTAATGCGCCGGCTCCGACCATGTCCGCCACGATCACGTCGCTCACCACCCGCACCCGGGGCGCCACGGCCACGGTGTCCGTCATCGACGACGACAGCAACCCGGTCCCGGGGGCCACGGTTGCCGGGCGCTGGACCTTCACCAACAAGAAAGGTCAGGCGGTGACGCGCAACCGTACGGCCACCACGGCCAGCACCGGGTCGGCGACCTTCAACGAGTCGCTCCCGGCCGGATACTCGAATCTCGTGTTCTGCGTCATGAACGTGACCAAGAGCGGCTACCTGTATTCGGGAACCCTGCCGGTCTGTTGGCCGCCCGGATGAGTCAACGGCGGGGCGGGGTCCGGTAGAGGATCCCGCCCACGTCGAACAGCGCTCCCCACAACGGAACGATCACCGCCCACGTGACCAGGGCCAGCACCGCGGCGATGTACACGATGCGGCCGGGGCTGATTCCGGGTCCCCGCGCGGCCAGTCGAAACCGTAGATGGACGACGTCGTTGAGCCGGACGGTTCCGAACAGCGGGATCGGGAGCAGGCCCCCGGCGAAGGTGCCCAGGCCGAGCATGCCGGCGCCATAGAGGGCACCGGCGCCTATCTGCCCGGCAGCACCCACCCCGAGGGCGAGCTGTCCCACCACCACGACGCCGCGCGCTACCTGGCCGACCGCCACCACCCCGGTAGCCAGTTGCCCGATGGCGATCACGCCCGTAGCGATCTGACCGATGGCAATGACGCCGGTAGCTTCCTGCCCGAAGGCGAACCACTTCACCGGTCGGCAGCCGCTTCGAGCACGAAGACCATCGGCCGGCGCTGCAGGCGAGCCCGATACATGGCGTAACCCGGATAGACCGCGGCCCCTGCCCGCCAGACCGCCTCCTGTTCCTCGCCGTGCACCCGGCGGGCGCGCACCTCGAGCTTGAGCTCCCGGAATCGAATCCAGGCCCGGGGGTTGGCCGCCAGATTGTGAGCCCAGG
>DATHSX010000445.1:0-3099 GCA_035463935.1 Acidimicrobiia bacterium
TTCATAGGTCGAGCCCTCAGAAGCTTTGGCCGAAAGTCATGATGCCCCGAATGCCCAGTCCCATGACAAACAACATCAAGAGCCCGTAGTAAAGCGCCGGTCGTTTCCGCAGCTGGGCGCGGTAGACGTAAGCAAATGCCAGCGTGAAGGAGATGACTACGCCGTAGAAGACGTGCTGGTTGCCGGGATCGCGGTCCTCGAAGTTCATTGCCCCCAGACCAAGCAGCACCTGGATCAGGACGGCGGAGATGGCAACGGCCACGGTGATCCAAAAGAGGCGGCCGGGAGGGCGACCGCGGAGAGACAACCCCACCCCCGATAACCCCGAGACCGCACACAGGGCCACCGCTACCCAACCCCAGACCGCGTGCAGGTCACCCACTACCGCAGCCTAACCAGGCGACCCTGGAGGCCCCGATCAGATCAGCGGAGCTCGATCAGTTCCCCGGACCGAAGATCGACCGCGAACTCCCGATGGCTGTGATTGTCTGCAATCCATCGGGCCAACTGCGCGCCCGGCTCCCGCACGACCCACCACGCATATCCGTTGTTCCCGGAAGCTTCGCAAGCCCTCCAGGCGGCGCGGGCCGCCTCGACCGCACTATCGAAATCGCCCCACGTGCCGAGCACCCGCACTTCGGCCTGATCGCCTGGCCTGTGCTCGATGAACTCAACCGCCTCGAACATGCCCTTCCTCCGAGTCCCGTCCATCCCAACGCTAGCCCAGCACTGATTCGGCGACAGCCCTAATCCATCAGAAGGTCGGCGTACTGATCCCGCACGACTTTCTTGTCGAATTTCCCTGTGCCGGTCTTGGGAATCGCCTCCATGAACACGACTCGATCGGGCAGCCACCACTTAGCCACCCGGCCTTCGAGGAATTCCAAGAGGTCCTCCTGGGTAGTGTCGGCTCCGGGCCGCAGTACCACGAAGGCAACCGGGCGCTCCTGCCACTTCTGATGCTTCAGCCCCACCACCGTTGCCTCGGACACCGCCGGGTGGGCCATCATGGCATTCTCGAGGTCGATCGATGAGATCCACTCACCCCCCGACTTGATCAGGTCCTTGGCCCGATCGGTGATCTTGATGTAGCCGTCAGGCGTGATCTTGCAGACGTCGCCCGTCCTCATCCAACCGTCCTGGAAGGTTTGCGGAGAGCGGGGTTCCTTTTAGTACTCCGCCGCGATCCAGGGACCCCGGATCAAAAGCTCCCCGAAGGCCACCCCGTCATGCGGTAGCTCGTTCCCGATCTCATCGACGATTTTGACCTCGAGGCCGGGGATAGGAAGACCGGCGCTCTCGAGCACATCAAGCTGCCGATCGAAGTCCCACTCCTGCATCGCGGGCTTCAGCAGGGCAATCGCCGCCACCGGGTTCGTCTCCGTCATGCCCCAGCCCTGCTGGACGAGGACGCCCCGATTCTTCCAGAACCAATCGATCATCGATCGGGGCACGGCCGAGCCTCCGCAGAGAAACGCCCGCATGGAAGAGATGTCTGCCTCGGGATGGTCGGCCAGGTATTGCTGTATCCCCAACCAGACCGTGGGCACGCCAGCCGAGAACGTGACCTTCTCGTCCTCGAACAATTTGACCAGACCGGCAGGGCTCAGGTCCGGTCCGGGATAAGTCAGCTTGGCTCCGACCGCAGTCGCGATCCATGGATAGCCCCAGGCGGAGGCGTGGAACATGGGAACGACGGGAAGGACGTTGTCGGCACTGCCCAGAGTGAAGTTGGCGAGGTTGGAGATGGTGTGCAGGTAAGTCGACCGCTGGGTGTAGGCGACTCCCTTGGGATTACCGGTCGTGCCGGATGTGTAACAGAGCATCATCGGAGATCGCTCGTCCAGTTGGGGCCACCTGCCCCAGGCTTCGACGCCGTCGATCAGTTCCTCGTAGGCAACGGCGTTGGGCAACGATGTCTCCGGGACCGAGGGCCCCATCACCACGAAGTGCCTCACCGTTTCCAGCGTTGGAGCGATCCGCTCTATGAGGGGAATGAGGTCGGGATCAACGAATAGGGCCTGGTCGGCCGCATGATTGATGATGTAGGTGATCTGGTCGGGAAACAGCCGCAGATTGACCGTATGACAGATCCGTCCGGTGTTGGCCGTTGCCCAGTAGATCTCATGATGGCGACGGTTATTCCACGCAAACGTAGCCAGGGCATCGCCCTCGCCGAGACCCAGCCGACTCTGCAGGGCGGTGGCCAACCGCCGGACGCGGCCATCGGTCTCGCCATAGCTCGTTCTGACCTTGCTGCGGTCGTACTCGATCGAGACGATCCCCTGGTCGGGAAACAGGTCGACGGTCCTCTCATACAGGGTGGATAGGAGAAGCGGGTAGTCCATCATGTGCGCCATGAGCGCTCCCTTCTCAGTCGCTACCCAGGAGGGTCTGTTTCTGAGCAGCGAACTCGTCGTCAGACAACTTCCCCTCGTCGTGGAGCCGGGACAGGATCTGCAACTGTTCGGCTTTCGATACGCCCAACCCGCCCCTTTGCATCAGGTGCATGCGATCCTCCCTGGTCTTGTAGATCAGCGTCTGCAGCTGTTCCGGCTTGGGGATGTCGCGGTAGTTCGTCTGGCCCTGTTCACCGGCCGACTCGATCTGAACATCTCCGCTCCCGACGACCCGTTCGAACACGGTTTGGCTAAAGGACACGGTGTTGATCATCTCGAGCGGAATCTCTTTCCCGCGCTTTGAAACAAACCCCTGGCGGTGAATCACCCGCTCATTGGTGATGACATGCTGGGTCGTCAACCAGGCGACAAAGCGGGGCAGCGTGAAACCCAACCACAGGACCGCCACCACGAGGGGCCCGAACTGTCCCACCGCCCCGGTTCCAAACAAAGCCAACAGCACGACCGCCGCCAGCGCCGCCAATGTGATCAGCAGCGGGGTGAGGATCGACGTCCAATGCGGACGGAACTCGACGACTATTTCTTCACCGGGACTCAGGAGCTCTTTTGGATACGCCACGATCACCTCAGGTCGGCCAACCCGGCGAGGCTAACCCGACCGCATCCCTGATGGTGGCCAGGAAGCCAGACGCCCCGAACTGCTGATTTCGGTAATCGCTGATTCTTCGTAACGGCTGAT
>DATHSX010000446.1:0-4126 GCA_035463935.1 Acidimicrobiia bacterium
AGCCCTCGCGCCCGGTAGCGCCCAGCAGGACCAGAGCCCCGACATAAGAAGGCATGACCAGGGGCAGTGCCGATACGGTCGACCACAGTCTCCGGCCCGGGAGATCCGTGCGACTGGTCAACCAGGCGGTGACAAGGCCGATCGCAATGGAGGTCGCCACCACCGTTGCCGTCAGGGCGAAGGTACTCGCCGCCAGTTGGGCCAGGCGGCCCGCTGGCAACACCCCCACCCATTCGCCTCCTGTGAACACCTGCCAGACGAGGACTGCCAGAGGGAGCAGGAGGAGCGCGCTCACACCCAGGCCGAGCCCGGCCAGCGCGGGGGGCACCCGTTGCGTCCGCACCGAAGGCAAGGGGGCCGGGTGGAGCAGCGGAGTGGCGGTGGTGGTCATAGCTCGGGGCCAATCGGCTACAACAGGCCTGCCTCGGCAATCAGGTCGGTGGCCTGGTCGAGGACCTCGGCCAGATCGACCGCCGCCAGGGTGGGTGTGACCAGATCTGCAAGGGGGGGAGCCCCGGCCGGCATCGGCGACCCGGGCACGACCGGATACTCGAAGACCGACTCCGCGAAGAACGACTGTGCCTTCACCGAAAGCAAGAAGCGGAGAAAGGATTCGGAGGCTTCGAGGTGCCGGGCGCTGCGGAGGATGGAGGCTCCGGCCGGCATCAACAGCGCCCCTGCATCCGGGACCTCGAAGAAGTGGTTTCGGGCGGTGATGCTGCCCTGCTCGTCGGCCAGCCGCAGCAGGTAATAGTGGTTGATAAGGCCGACTTCGACATCCCCAGCATCGACCGCGGCGGCGATTGGCGAGTTGCCATCGAACTCGACCGGGTTGTTGGCGGCGATCCCCTGCAGCCAGGCGAGGGTGGCCTCGGTACCTTCGAGCAGAATCTGCGCCGAGACAAAAGCTATGAACGAAGCGTTGGTCGGAGCTATGCCAAGTTTCCCCGACCACTTCGGATCGACCAGATCCTTGTAGCTGGCGGGCAACTCGTCCCCCCCGACCAGGTCCGGGTTGAAAGCCAGCACCCGGCTCCGGACCGTCGTGCCGACCCAGAGCCCCGCAGGATCGCGAAAGCGATCGGGCACCAGCGAAAGCACCGACTCGGGGAGGGGCGCCATCAGCGCGGCCACCGATCCCAGCGAAGCCGGCTCCTGGGCAAAAAAGACATCGGCCGGCGAGTTGGCACCCTCGGTGAGGATCGTGGCAGCCATCTCCGCTGAACTGCCATAGCGAGCCTCCACGTCGATTCGAGCCTGCTGTTCGAACGACTCCACCAGAGGCGCCACGAGTTCTTCGGAGCGCCCCGAGTAGAGCACGAGCTCTTCATTGGTGGTTGATCCCGAATCCGCGCACCCCGCGAGAAGCACAAGGAGGCCACCGGACAGGGCGGCAACGAGGAGGCGGCGTCTGCTCATTTCCTTGCACGCTATTTGCACTACGACGGTAGTGCAAATAGACCTTACGAGGGCTGTTAGGCGGGCCTAACTGGGTAAGGTGGCGCGATGGAAGCCGGCGATTACACCGCCACCTACCGGGAGTACGTGGCGGCCGTCTACGAGCTGGCCGAGGAGGGTCTACCCGTCATCCAAGCCCGCATTGCCGATTGGCTGGGGGTGAGCCGGCCCTCGGTGTCGGAGATGATCAGGAGAATGGAGGCCGCCCACCTGGTGACGAGCGAGGGCGACGTCAAACTCACGGCGAGCGGCCACCACCTCGCCGAGGTGGTGGTGCGTCGACACCGCCTGGCCGAGAGGTTCCTGTCCGAGGTCCTCGGGCTGCCGTGGGTCAAGGTCCATGCGGAGGCCGAGGTCTGGGAGCACGCCATCTCGGATGATGTGGAAGCGGCGATGGTGGCCAAGCTCGGGCAGCCGACGACGTGTCCCCACGGCAACCCGATCCCCGGAGCCGGCTACCGCCAGCCCCAGCTGGTGTCGATGGCCCAGATGGCCGATGAGCCGCAGATCCTTCACCGAATCAGCGAGCAGCTCGAACTCGATCCCCAGATCATGGGATTCCTCGACGACTCGGCATTGCGTCCGGGAGCCAGTGTCGAGCTGGTGGCGCGGACCCCCGACGGGACCCTGACCGTGAGAGTCGACGGCACCGATCAGGTGGGCGTGGGAGCATTCATCGCCGAGCGCCTGTTCGTTTCCAACGTCCCGACATAACCCCGACCGCCTCGTCGACCAGTCGGTACTGCGCACTCAGGACTGCCATTCAGGACTGGCCAGTCACGATTGCATAGCCTCCAGGGCCTGTCGGGCCGCATCTTGCTCGGCCTCGCGTTTGGAGGCACCGACTCCTTCGCCCCGCACACTCCCCTCGATCAACACCCGGGCGCTGAACTCTTTGGCATGGTCGGGCCCAAAGCCTGTCACCTCGTAGCGAGGGAAAAGCCCGGTTGCAGCCAGCACCTCCTGAAGTCGGGTCTTGTAGTCCGCCCCCCCCGGGCGCAGGGCCCGGAAGTGGATCCGCTCGGTCCAATGGGCCAGGACCACACCGGCGGCGGTCTCATAATCCGAGTCGAGGTAGACGGCGGCGATCAGGGCCTCCATCGCATCGGCCAATATCGAGGCCTTGTGCCTCCCTCCGGTCGACTCCTCACCCCGGCCGAGATGCAGAAAGTCCGAAAGTCCCAATTCTCGGGCCACGGCCGCCAATTCCTCGCGGCTCACGACCGCAGCCCTGATCTTGGCCATCTGACCTTCGGCCATCGCCGGGAACTTGTCGAAGAGAAAGGCGGTCACCGTCAGACCCAGAACTGCGTCCCCCAGGAACTCGAAACGCTCGTTGTGCCCCACCCCGGGGTGTTCGGCATGGAAAGAACGATGAACCAAGGCGGCCCGCAGGATCGAACGGTCGCTGAAGGTGTAGCCGAGGGCCGCTTCGAGGGGAGTCAACGACCGGTCCCCGAAGGGGGTCACGATCCGGCCAGGCGGCTTGTCATTCTCCCCACCAGATCGCGCTCCATCCCGTCATGGGCCATCCGGAGAGCATTCGCAATGGCGGTGCGCCCGGAGGAGCCGTGAGAAATCACCACCACCCCGTTTACTCCGAGGAGGTGGGCTCCCCCGGTGTGCTCGTAGTCCAGCCGCCTCCGCAACGGTGCCAGGGCGTCGACGACCGTGGACCGCTTGGTCTTGCCCGCGAGCGACTCGGTCGCCAGATCGAGCACCATCGCCGCCACGCCCTCGGTGACCTTGAGAAGCACGTTGCCGACAAAGCCATCGGTGACCCAGACGTCGGCCCGACCGGTGGCAAGGTCACGACCCTCGACGTTGCCGATGAAATTGATCGAGGTCTGGGCCAGTAGCTCGTAGGCCTCCTTCTCCAGCGATCGGCCCTTTCCCTTCTCCTCCCCGATGTTGAGGAGGCCGACGCGGGGGTTGGTCATCCCGAAGAAGACCTCTGCCGCAACAGTGCCCATGAGGGCGAATTGGACGAGATGCTCGGGTTTGACTTCGGGGTTGGCCCCTGAGTCGAGTACCAGCGTGGAGGTGCCGGGGGTCGGTATCACCGAGGCGATGGTGGGCCGGATAACCCCCTTGGCCCGTCCGATCAGTATGGCGGCGGCCGCCATCGCCGCACCGGTGGACCCGGCCGACACCATGGCACCGGCCCGGCCCTCTTTGACGAGCCGGGCGGCCACGCTGATCGACGAGTCCGGCTTGTCGCGCAACGCGGCCGCAGGATCGTCGCCCATCCCGATCGTCTGGGCGGCGTGGACGATCTCCAAATCGGCCCCCAACTCCTGCAACTGGGGCTTGAGCAAAGTCCGGTCGCCGACCAGGACCACCTCCACCCCCTCCGCCGATGCCTGCACCGCCCCGGCGACCGTTTCCACCGGAGCCTTGTCACCGCCCATGGCGTCGAGGGCGATCGGGATCATTCGGTTTCGAGTACCTCGCGTCCGCGGTAGCTACCGCAGGTGGGGCAGGCCCGGTGGGGCAGCTTCTGGGCCCGGCACTGGGGGCATACCGAGGTCGCCGGCTTGGAGACCTTCCAGGCCGATCGTCGGTGATGCGTCCGCATACGCGAGCTTTTCTTCTTTGGCACCGCCATGGTGCGCTCCTTCAGGTATCGGATCCGAACAACTGCTTGAGCGCGGCGAAAGGCGAGCTG
>DATHSX010000447.1:0-9101 GCA_035463935.1 Acidimicrobiia bacterium
CCGACGCCAGCCCGAGCTGTCAACCCGACTCGCTGATTCAGGCCCATGCCATTTGGCATCTGCTGTCGGTAATAGCCGTGTACTCGTTCTTCGGGTTCCTTCGCACGGAACGGACGGTGGACCGACAGCGCCCGCCGGTGACAATTGCCTGAATCGCACGTGTCTCTGGGTTGATTTCGTCGTCAGACAGCGAAATCGACCCAGGGTCGCGTGGGTGCGCGCGTCAATTAACCGGAGGAGGCACCTAAGTGCCTCCTCCGGTTAAGTCGGTTCCAGCCGCCGTCAGGGAGCGACCGTGGTGAGGGTCGTCTCTACTGGGGCAGTGGTCTCCACGGGGGCAGTTGTCTCCGCCGGAAGCGTGGTGGCCACCGTCGTGACCGTCGGACTGTCAGTGGTGGTGCCGGTGGTCGCGGTGTCGTTGTCGCCCGCAAACAGCCACCAGAACAACAGAATCGCCAGGAGGATCACTACCGCGGCGATGGCGATGCCGCCATAGTTGGTCCCGGAAGGTGTAACGATCACCTCACGGTCCCGTTCGGTGGTCACACTGGTTCTTGGATCATATGTCATTGGTCATTCCCTCCTTTGGGGTTGCTGAAGGGGTACCCGCGCCTCCACCATCCCAAACCTTCCAGAATCGGCCCAAACCTTCCAGAATCGGCCGTGCCTGGCGATTCCGGCGCAACGGCCCGGAACCAGGTGGTTTCCGAGCCTGCAAGTGGATAGGCTCTGCACCGACCGAAATCGCCCTCTGGATTGGTTCCGGGGGATTCCCGACGAGCGAGCAAGAACATGGCCACGCCTGAACCCGGGGCCGGGCCCGGCCCGGACGGTGCGCCCAACGCCGAGCGCGAACTGGGTGTGCTCCCCAATGCCCTTCGACCGCTGGTCGATCGCGTGGCGCGACTGCCGGCCACCGTTCACGTCAAGCTCCTGACCGGATTCCTGATCATCGCCTTGCTGCTCCTGGCGATGGGAGTCCTGAGCATCGTCGTAATCGGCCGCATGAACCAGCAGGTGGTCCACCTCAACGACCTTCAGGCCCAGACGGACCTGGCCCGCCAGGCCATCTACTCGGTCACCGCCCAGAGTCATTACCGGGCAATGGCCTTGATCACCCGGGTCGACTCCTGGAATGACAAGATCGACACCGCCAAGTCCAACTTCGCCAGCACTGTGGACCAGATCGAAGCTCTCGATGCCCCGATCAGCTTCGGGGTCATCGACCGGTTGCGCAGCATCGACGTCCGGTTCGCTGCAGCCGGCGACGAGGTGCTGGCTCTGTACGAGGCGGGCGACTTCGACCGGGCGCTGTCGGTCCACATCTCGGCCGAGCATGAGATATCCCACGAGCTGGAGGATGAGCTCAACACTCTCATCGCCGACTCGGCCACCAGGATGGCTACCAATCTGGGGAACTTCCGCGCCAACCGGGAATTCCTCACGATGACCGTGGCGATCTTCGCCGCCGTCAGCCTGCTCACCGCCCTCAGCTTCGGGGCCATCCTCTCGTGGTCGCTCATCCGCCCGGTGCGCAAGATCGACGTCGCCCTGGCCCGCATCGCCGACGGCGACTTCAGCCAGCACGTGGACGTGCCCAACCGGGACGAATTCGGAAGGCTCACCCTCAACCTCAACCGCACCAGCGGCCGGCTGGCGACCCTCTACAGCGAACTAACCCACCTCAACCAGAACCTCGAGCAGACCATCGAGGAACAACTCGCTCAGCTGCGCCGCACCGAGCAGCTGCGCCGCTACGTCTCCCCGCAGGTGGCGGACGCGATCATCAGCGAGGGGTCGCGGATCACCCTCGCCCCTACCCGCCGCAACCTCACGATCCTGGTGTCGGACATCCGCGGCTTCACCATGATGTCCGAGCGGATGGAGCCAGAGGAGCTGGTAGACGCCCTCAACCAGTACTTCGGCATAATGACCGATGTGGTCTTCCGTCACGGGGGGACCCTGGACAAGTATCTGGGGGACGGAATCCTCGCCTTCTTTGGTGATCCCATCCCCTTCGAGGACCATGCCGAGCGGGCGGTCGCCACAGCTTTTGAAATGCAGGAGGGCCTTGATCGGCTCCGGGAGATGTGGATGGTCCAGTACGAAGAGGAGCTGACCGTTGGAATCGGGATCAGCACCGGCTACGTGACGGTCGGCAATATCGGCTCAGCCAACCGGACGGAGTACACGGTGATCGGCAACCACGTCAACCTCGCCTCCCGCCTGGCCACCACCGCTTCGGCCGGCCAGGTGCTGGTCACCGATCGGACCATGGCGGCGGCTCGTGACCTGGCCGAAGGGACCGAGGTGGAAGTCATCACCCTGAAAGGGGTGCAGCGCCCGGTCAGGGTGTTCGACATCGTCCGCAAGACCGCGACCACCGAGGCCGCCGTGGATTTGGCCAACGCTCGGGCGGACACCGAACTCGACCCTTCCCAGCCGTAGCCAGGCCTTCGCCGAGCCTGCTCCTTTGGTGTCCACCTAGAAGGGAATATGGCAGGTAGGTAGGGGATCGCCCTCCCGGCCACTTTCCACCGCAAACTATCGTGCCCGCTGGTGGTGACCCCCTCAAACATTCGGACACCCGACCAGCGGCTGCGGGTGTTCGTCAGCTCCACCATCCAGGAACTTGCCCCCGAGCGCGCCCTCGTGCGCAACGCGATCGCGAGCATGCGCCTGTCGCCCATCCTGTTCGAGATGGGGGCCCGGCCACATCCACCCCGCGACCTATATCGCGCCTATCTGGCGCAGAGCGACATCTTCGTCGGCATCTACTGGCAGAGCTACGGATGGATCGCCCCGACCATGGAGATCTCCGGCCTGGAGGACGAGTTTCAGCTGGCGGCGAACAAACCACGGCTGATATACGTCAAAGAGCCCGCGCCGGACCGTCAGGAGAAACTGGACGGGCTGCTCGACCGCATCCGCGCCACCGAGGCCGTGGCCTATCAGAAGTTCAGTACGCCGGACGAATTGTCCGAACTGGTCGCCAACGACCTGGCGGTCCTTCTGTCGGAGCGGTTTGCCGGACCTTCCCCGACGGTCATGAATCAACTGGCGAGGCGGCCGGGGACCCCGGCGCGCCCCCTGCCCGCCCCCCGGACCAGGCTGATTGGGCGAGAACGGGAGATGACGGAATTGCGGGAAATGCTTCTCCGGCCCGACGTCCGGTTGCTGACCCTGACCGGGCCGGGCGGGACCGGGAAAAGCCGGCTCGGGCTCGAACTGGCGCACCAGAGCGCAGGACAGTTCGCCGACGGTGCCCGATTCGTCTCGCTCGGAGAGGTCGCCGAAGCCGGTGAGGTGGCCGGCAAGATCGGGCGCGATCTCGGTCTGCTCGATGCCGGTCGCCAGTCGATCACGGAGACCATCACCGACTATCTGGCCGACAAGCAGACCCTACTGCTCATCGACAACTTCGAGCAGGTGCTGGGAGCGGCCCCCCTGGTCAACGACCTTCTCGCCGCCGCCCCCGATCTCAAGGTGGTGGTGACGAGCCGGGCGCCGTTGCGACTCAGCAGCGAACACGACTACCCGGTGAGCCCGCTGCTCCATCCCCGGGGCGAGCCATCCGAGCTGGGCACGGAACTGGAGTACCCCGCGGTGGAGCTCTTCGTGGAGCGAGCCCGCGAGGCGAATCCCCGCCTCAACCTCGACTCGACCCAGATCGGCGCTGTCGCCGGCATCACGCGGCGACTGGACGGTCTACCGCTGGCCCTGGAACTGGCGGCGGCTCGCACCCGTTATGTCGACCCGAAGACCCTCGCCAGCCACATGGGCAGCGCACTCGACCTCCTGGCCCGGGGGCCCCGTGACGTGCCGACCCGCCAGCAGACCATGCGGGCCGCGATTGGATGGAGCGAGGAGCTGCTGGAGGACCGCGGGCGGCGGCTGTTGCGGCGCATGGCGGTACTCAACGGTGACTCGTCGCTGGAGGCGTTGGAGGCAGTGGCGAACTGGGAGGGCGACCTCGGCCCCGACCTGCTCGACGAGATCGAGGGGCTGGCCGATCTCGGTCTGGTCCAGGTTGCTTCGGGTCCGCAAGGAGAGCCGCGCTTTTCGATGCTTCGGGTGGTCCGCGAGTACGCCGCCGAAAGGCTCGCCGAAGCCGGGGAGGCGGACATGGCCGGCCGAAGACACGCCCATTACTTCCTGGGCCTGGCCGAGGAGGCTGAGCCGTACGTCTGGTTGGCGGATCGGACGCCCTGGCTGGACCACCTGGGAGCCAACCTCGACAACTTCCGACAGGCCTTCGACACCCTGGTTGAGGATGGCGACCTGGTGCAGGTGTGGCGGTTGGCAGCCGCCCTCGGTCCCTATCTGACGATTCGCGGACCGCAGGGACAGTCCCTACGGCTTCTGGCGGCGGTCGGGATCCATCCCGAAAGCCCCCTCCCGGAGGGAGTTGCCAGGGCTACCGCCGGAGCGGTGATGAGAAGCGCCGGGATTCTCCACGCCCTCATCGGAGAGTTCGTTGCCGCCATCCCCTTCCTGCGCCGGGCGGTCGACCTTTGCCGGGAAGCCGGCGACCAGCTAGGCGAAGCTCGGGCCATGACCTACCTCGGTCTGTCCGGGATAAGCACCGGCGACCCATCGGCAATGCCCGACCTGGCGGAAGGCATGCGGATGGGACAGGAGTTGGGTGATCTGCATGCCTCCGCGGTGGGCTCGACCTTCATCGCCGAGGTCAGCATGGCGTTCGGCGATGTGCCCGGAGCTCGCCAGTACGTCGACGACGCCGAACGGCTGTGCCGCCAAGCGAACGATCTATGGCTGCTGGGCCTCACTCTGCTGCAGAAGGGCAATATCGCCATCGTCACCGGCGACATGGAGGCGGCCCTCACCGCCACCTCTGAGTGTTACCAGGCTTTGCGGGGGGAGCAGTCGAACCTGGCCGGCTGGCCGCTGATCGGGCTGGGCTACTGCCATCTGCGGATGGGCGAGCCGGATGTAGCGGCCAAGCACTTCGACCAGGGCATCGAGGAAGGCCGAATCTCGGGCGACAAGACCATCGTTCTCTCTGGACTGATGGGCCTGGCGGGGGTGGCGGCCCGACTTGGCGATGGGGCGCGGGCTGCCCGGTTGCTAGGGGCCTCCGACGCTATTCGCCGGGCGATCGGCTATCAGCTCTGGAGCGCCACTCTCGCCATGTACAACCTGGTGGAGGCGGCCGTGAACGGGGCCGCACCGGCCGAGGAAGTTGCACGACTCCGGGCCGAGGGAGAGAAGCTCACGTACGAGGAAGCGGTCGCTCTCGCCGCTCTGTGAAACTCTTGTGAGGCCGGTTCACCCGCACATCGGTGGCGACTACCCCGTTGCGCTCGAGGCATTCCTGAGATCCGGGTGGCGCGGTCCGCAAGATCGTCGGGATCGGTGCCACAGCCAGCGAAGAGAAGGACGAGCGATAGGAAAAGAGCGGCGCGGCGGGGCATCGATCGAAGCTAGTCCGCCCTACCCGGGGGCAAAGCATTGATCCAGTCGGCCAGTGGCTGAAAGCCGGCGCGAATCAGGTGCTGGTGGCCGCCGTCGGGAAGGATGGACAGTTCTGCATGGGGGAGGAGCTGATGCCACTTAGCGACCGCCGTCCCGTCGACGTGGCGATCGTCCTCGGAGGCGAGGATCAGGCTGGGCACGCTCACCGGGAGCCCGCGCAGCCCTCCTAGTTCGAGCTCGATGGTGAGATCTCCCAAGAGGGTCCGCATGGTGTCGGCCCGGGCGCCCAGAGATTGCCTGCCAAAGTCGCCCACCACCTCGGGGGGAAAGCGGCCGGTCGCCCGGGTCAGCAGGTGGGCGGCTGGCCAAAGCAGCCGGAAGACGCCACCCACCACCCTCCCCCGGGTATCGGGGGGACCTTCAGCCAACCGCCGGGCCGCGCCCGGCACGAGCAGCGGATTGGGATAAGGGACGCTGATCAGGGCGAGGGCACCGACCCGGCCGGGGTGGCGAGCCGCCCAGAGCGCCGCTAGCACCCCACCCACCGAGTGACCAACGATGACAACGGGCTCGAGAGAGCCCAGGGAGTCGATGAGGGCTTCGAGGTTCTCCAGGTGAAAGTGGCGGTGGTAGCGGAGTCTGGGCTTGTCGGAGAGACCGAAGCCCGCCAGATCGGGAAAGGCCAGACTCCGATCGCCACGGACCAGCGGAACGAGTCCCGCCCAATACCGGCCCGACCCTCCCAGGCCATGCAGCGCCACCACCGGAGGACCCGCCCCCGATCGCCAGACGTTCAGCCGGCCCCACGGCAGGTCGAGATGAGTCCTCTCCAGCAGCAGCGACGCGGGTCCGGTCCCAGGTTCTCTCACGCGGGCCATGTTCGTCTCTCCCGGGACCAGCGGCGAATGCCGGTCCGGGCTGTAGCACAATCAGCAGTCCTTTGAGCGCTGCTAATCCCGACGTCGCGGTGATCGGAGCGGGGATCCTCGGCCTGGCCACCGCCCTGGCCCTCTCCGACCAAGGAGCCCGGGTGGTGGTGGTGGAGAAGGAAGAACGGATCGCCAGCCACCAGACCGGCCACAACTCTGGTGTGATCCACACCGGCATTTACTACCGGCCCGGCTCGGACAAGGCCCGGCTCTGCGTGGAGGGGCGCCAGCGCCTGCTCCTCCTCTGCGCCGAAGACGGCATCCCGGTATCGCTGTCCGGCAAGGTGGTGATCGCCACCCGCCCTTCGGAGCTACCGCGGTTGGACGAGCTGCATCGGCGAGCTAACGCCAACGGGGTGGAGAATGTGACGCGGATCACCCCTGCCGAGCTCCGTGAGCTCGAGCCCGCGGCGGCCGGCATCGCCGCCCTCCATGTGCCGGGAGCCGGAACAACCGATTTCCGCCTGGTGGCGGCCGCCCTGGAACGAAGGCTCAGGTCCGCAGGCAACGAAGTGTGGACCGGAGCCGTCGTGACCGGCGGTGCCCGACGCGCCGGAACCTGGACGCTGCACCTCGACGACGGCCGCGGGCTAACCAGCCCCTGGGTGGTGGCCTGCGCCGGTTTGCAGTCCGACCGGGTAGCGAGGCTGTTGGGACTCGAGCCCGCGGTCCGCATCGTTCCGTTCCGCGGCGAGTACTGGCACCTGCGCCGGGTCGAGTTGGTGCGAGGCCTGATATATCCGGTACCCGACCCCGCCTTTCCCTTCCTCGGGGTCCACTTCACGAAAGGCGTCGACGGGAAGGTGGAGGTCGGTCCCAACGCCGTGCTCGCCTTTGCCCGGGAGGGTTATTCGTGGCGACGGATCGTCCCCGCTGATCTGAAGGAAACCCTTACCACCCCGGGCCTAGGCAAGCTCGCCGGCCGCTATTGGAAGACCGGCCTGGGCGAGATCGCCCGCTCCCTGGTCCCCGAACTATTGACCCGGGCGGCCCGCGCCCTGGTTCCGGCCATCCGCCGGGGTGATCTGGTGCGGGCGGGGGCGGGGGTCCGGGCCCAGGCTCTGGCCCCCGACGGCAGCCTGGTCGATGACTTCGCCTTCGCCCAGGGCGACGGGGTGCTGGCGGTGCTCAACGCCCCCTCGCCGGCCGCGACCGCCTCCCTGGCCATCGGCGGCGAGATCGCCACCCGGGTCCGCTGATTCAGCGTTTTCGGCCGGCGGCCAGATGGAAGAGAACCTGGCGTCACTGCCACGTTGGCATACGATGCGGGCATGAGGCACGTGCGGCTGGTCCTTCCTCCGGACCTGACCGAGCCCGTACTGCGGATGCTGACGGCGGCGCCGGAGGTAACCAATGTCTGGCACCTGGCCGGAGCGGCCCGCAAACCGGTGGGCGACCTGGTCTCCTGCGACGTTGCCGCCGAACACACCAGCACCCTGGTGTCCCGCCTGAAAGATCTGGGGCTCGAGGGCCGGGGAACCATCGCCCTGGAAGAGATCGACGCCGCCATCTCCCGGGAGGCCGACCGGGCGGACGAATCCGCGGTCGGCACGTCGGCCGATGCCGTCGTCTGGGAGGAGGTGGAAGAACGGGTGGAGGCAGGCGCCACCCTTTCTGTCAGCTTCCTCCTGTTGATGGTGGTAGCGACCCTCATCGCCGCCATAGGGATTGTCCTCGACTCGGTGGTCCTGGTGATCGGGGCGATGGTGGTCGGACCGGAGTTCGGTCCTCTGGCCGGGATCTCGGTCGCCTTGGCGGCCGGTCAGCGCCGGCTGGCGTTGCGGTCCTTGGCGGCACTGGCGGTCGGTCTGGCTGTAGGGATTGCCGCCGCCGCCGTGGGGGTGGCGCTCCTCCAGGCCACCGGCCTGGTGCCGGGCGGAGCCGAACCAGTCGATCGGTTCTTCACCGAGTTCGTGTCGCGTCCCAACGCTTACTCGGCGATCGTGGCGCTGCTCGCCGGCGCCGCCGGGATGGTGGCGATCACCGGTGCCAAGTCGGGGACCCTCGTCGGGGTCTTGATCTCCGTCACCACCATCCCCGCGGCGGCCGACATCGGCGTTTCGATCGTCTTCTCGAATCGTCAGGAACTCGTTGGCGCCGCCACCCAACTCGCCATCAACCTGGTGTGCCTCCAGGCGGCTGCCATCGCCGTTCTGGTCGTTGAGCGGGTCGCCCTCGCGGGCCGAGCCCGCGGGCCGAAAAGGCCTCGCCGACCCTTCTGATCCCCCGCGGCGGATCACTCCGCTGGGAACGTTCGGGGTTGCCTCCGACTCGGTGCCGGGCGTGGTCAGGCGTCCCGGAATCAGGGTGGGCCTTTTGACCATAGCGAGAGGGCCATTCATCAGCTTGCCAGAAGGTCGTGCGCGTAGGCCCGTGGGCGATGTTCCGGACCTTGTGGCTGTTTGTGATGGCCGCCCTGGTGACGGTCGTCACCTATGGATTCGTCCTGACGTTGCGTTATCCCGCCTCGGTTGACATTCCGGGGTTCAGCCGGCTTTTCGCCTATTTGGGTGTGAACTTGCGATCGCTGATCGTGATCTTCCAGGTGGTGCCATCGGCACTGGCGCTGGGGGCGGCAGTGTGGATGTTCCTAGCAGGCAGGAAGCGGTGGTTCGCGTTACTCCTCGGACCCGGCCTCTTTTCGCTCTATGCCTACGCCTCCGGGGCCATCTTGATGCTGGAGGCCAAGCCGGGTTGGGGGCGGACGGCCGACTACATCGAGACCGCGGCCCTGGC
>DATHSX010000448.1:0-4310 GCA_035463935.1 Acidimicrobiia bacterium
CGTCCCGAAGGCGTTGGAACAAGCCGTCAAGGCCACCAACCGAGTGCGATCGTCGACAAGGGAAATCAGGTGATCGAGATCAAGGGTGGCGTTCTGGTTGACATCGCCGAACAGGACCTCGACTCCCCTGGCCGCTGCGGCCCGCACCCAGGGCGTGACATTGGCGTCGTGATCGAGGGCTGACAAAACCACACGGTCGCCGGCCTTCCACTCCTCAGCGAGGGCCCGGCTGAGGGCAAAGGTGAGCGACGTCATGTTCTGACCGAACACCATCTCGTCCGCTTCACCGCCCACCAGGTCGGCCGCAGCTTGGCGGGCGGCTGTGACAGTCGCCTCTGCCCGCCGGCTGGAGGGAAACTCTCCTCCCACATTCGACATCGAACGGATGAGTGCCTCGGCCATCGCGGTTACCACCCGTGAGGGCACCTGAGTCCCGGCGGGGCCGTCGAGATAGATCTGGCTTCCCCCCAGAGCGGACAGGGCCGGGAATTCGGAGCGAAGGGCCTCAACATCGATCATGGGCCTCTGTTTATCACCTGGCTCCCCCAGCCGCTTGGCCAGAGACCGGCCTAAGGCACCGGGGAGGTAGGCAGCTCAGGTTGCGGGCGCCATAACCGCCCCGGGGGTCAACTGGCCCGGCGGACCTGCTCCATCCACTTGCGCCGAATCTTCATCCGTTCCTTCGGCGTGTGACCGCCCCAGATTCCGTCGCCCTGGCGGGTCTCGAGGGCGTACGCCAAGCACTCCTCGGCCACCGGGCAGGTCGCACAAACCTCTTTGGCCCGACCGATGGCTTGAACATCTTCGGGAAAGGGGAAGAAGTCGACGTTCGCGTCCTTGCACGCCGCCAGGTCGCGCCAGGTCGGCTGTTCCGCCAACTCGGGCTGGATCTGGGCCATGTCGGGGTGGGCCATGTCGGTCTGGGCCATGTCGGTCTGGGCCATGTTTGGGCTTGCCATGAGTTCTTTTGTGGAAGAAGCTAAAACGTTCGTCAAGGGCATTTCGTTCCCAATTCCACTTGACTCGAAACGCCATCTGCCCGAGTGGCCCTGGCGAGTCGGTCGGTCTCAGAGAAACCCCGGCTCAAAGCGGGCCAGTTCGGCCCGCGCCACTGCCCGACGGTGCACCTCGTCGGGACCATCGGCGACCTGCAGCCAGCGACCCATCGACCACATCCCGGCTATCGGGAAGTCATCTGTGAAGCCTGCTGCCCCGAATACCTGCATGGCTCTGTCCGCAACGAAGGTGAGGACCTCAGGGGCTACCACCTTGATGGCGGAGATCTCGACCCGGGCTCCCTTGGCGCCATGCCGATCGATCAGCCAGGCTGTCTTCAGCACCAGGAGCCTGGCTTGTTCGATCTTCATCCTGGCATCGGCGATCCATTCCTGGATCACGCCCTGATCGGCCAGGGTCTTGCCGAAAGCCACTCGGCCCTTGGCCCGGGAGCACATCAGCTCGAAACAGCGCTCGGCCGCCCCGATCGCCCTCATGCAGTGGTGGATGCGACCGGGGCCCAGCCGGGCCTGGGCGATGGCAAACCCGCCCCCCTCTTCCCCGAGGAGGTTGGAGACCGGCACCCGCACCCGGTCGAAGTGGACAACCGGGTGCCCGCCGCGATCCTGGTAGCCGAATACCGTGGGCTGACGCTCGACGGTGACGCCGCGGGTATCGAAGGGCACCAGGACCATGCTCTGGCGGTGGTGGGGGTCGGCGCCCGGATCGGTCACCCCCATCACGATCGCCACCTGGCACCGGTCGGAGGCGGCACCGGATGAGAACCACTTCCGACCAGAGATGACGTATTCGCCACCATCCCGTTCGATCGTCGTGCGGATGTTGGTGGCATCCGAGGAAGCGACGTCGGGCTCGGTCATGGAGAAGCACGAGCGGATCTCACCCTCCAGCAGCGGCCCCAGCCACTGCTGCTTCTGCTCCTCCGTGCCGAACATGTGCAGAATCTCCATGTTGCCGGTGTCCGGTGCAGAGCAGTTGAGCGCCTCCGGTGCCAGGGAGGGGCTGCGACCGGTGATCTCGGCGAGCGGGGCGTATTCGGACACGGTTAGGCCGCTCTCGGCGGGAAGAAACAGATTCCACAAACCCTGCGACCTGGCCTCCTTCTTCAGATCCTCGATCACCGGGGGATGAGCATGGGGGTTGCCCGAGGACCGCATCTGCTCCTCATAAACCACCTCGGAGGGATATACGAAGGCTTCCATGAACGCATTCAGTCGCTCCCGGAGCGCCTCCACCTTGGGTGAGTAGGCGAAGTCCATCGGCTGACAGTACAACCAGACCGAAGAGCGGGCGTAGTCCCCGACGGTCGGTGGCGACCACCTACTCTCGGGAGATGCACGACGATCTTCGGAAGCGTATTGCCGAGTTGTCTCCCTCACTGGCGGAGACCCTGGCCGATCTGGTACGGATTCCCTCGGTGAGCGCACCCTCTTATCCCCCCGCGCCGGTTCGGCGATCGGCCGAGAGAGTGGCGAACCTCCTGGAGGAGGCCGGCTGCCGGGACGTTCAACTCCTGGAGTTGCCTGGCGCCCACCCGGCCGTTTACGGCCAAGTGGAAGGACCCCCGGGGACGCCAACAGTGCTGCTTTACGCCCACCACGACGTCCAGCCACCCGGTCCCGCCGAGGAGTGGCACACCGGCCCGTTCGAGCCGTTCGAGAGGGATGGCCGCCTCTATGGCCGGGGTGCTTCCGATGACAAGTCCGGGATCATCATGCACCTGGGTGCCCTGGCTGCATACGAGGGGAGAATGCCGGTAGGGGTCAAGGTCTTCGTGGAGGGTGAGGAAGAGGTGGGCTCGACTCACCTCGCCGAATTCCTGGACAGATACGCCGATTTGTTGGCCTCCGATGTGATCGTCATCGCCGATGCCGGCGTCTGGAGGGTCGGCCAGCCCGCCCTATTCACTTCGTTGCGGGGATTGACCGCGGCCGTGGTCGAGGTGCGAACTCTCCACGCGGCGGTGCACTCGGGACAGTTCGGAGGAGCATTTCCCGATGCCCTGACCGTTCTCTGCCGCCTCCTGTCCACCCTCCACGACGAAGCCGGGAACGTCGCGGTCCCGGGGCTCGTCGCCTACGAGTCGGATCCGCTGGATCTCACCACAGAGGAACTCCGCACCTTCGCCGGCGCGCTGGACGAGGTCGAGATGATTGGCAGCGGCGGCATCACCTCCCGGTTGTTCACCAAGCCGTCCATCTCCGTGCTGGCGATCGATGCTCCGTCGATCCGCGAGGCCATCAACCAACTCGTGCCGGTGGCGCGAGCCAAGGTGAGCATGCGGATCGCCCCCGGTCAGGACGGACCGGGGGCAGTAGCCGCTCTTCGCCACCACCTAGAAGAGCACGTGCCGTGGGGTGCTCGGCTCACCATCAGCGCTGAGGGATACGGCGACGCCTTCGCCCTCGATACCCGGGGCCCCGCCTACGACGCCTTTCGCCAGGCCATGCAGGAAGCCTGGGGAGTGGCTCCCGTCGAACCGGGGATAGGCGGCTCGATACCGTTCGTGGCCTCGTTCTCAGAGAAGATGGAGGGTGCCCCGATTCTCCTGATCGGCGCCGGCGACCCCACCTCCTCGGTGCACGGGCCCAACGAAAGCCAGGATCTCGGGGACCTGGAGAAGGCGGTGCTGGCTGAGGCCATCGCACTCCGCCTGCTCGGCACCGCCACCTAGAGCAGACGGGTTGAGGGTGTTCAACATCGTCCTCTACCACCCCGAGATACCGCCGAACACCGGGAATTGCATGAGGCTGGCCGCCAACACCGGCTCCACCCTCCACCTCATCGAACCGCTGGGCTTCACTTTGGACGACGCCAGACTGCGCCGGGCCGGCATGGACTATCGGGACCGAGCGGTAGTCCGGGTCCATCCCGATTTGGAGGCCTGGCTGGCCACCGCCGGGCCCGACCGAGTGTTCGCCCTGGCTCGGTCGGGCCGTACCCGGTATTGCGACTCCCGGTTTCGCCGGGGTGACAGCTTCCTCCTGGGGCCTGAATCTGTCGGCCTCCCCAACACGGTGCTGGCGGCGCCGTTCGTGACCGGGGTGCTCAACATCCCCATGCAGCCCGGGGTACGCAGCCTCAACCTGGCCAACGCCGCCTCGATCGTGGTCTATGAGGCCTGGCGACAGAACGGATTCACCGGCTCCGATCCCAACCCCTGACAGCCCAGCCCCAGTCTGCGGTGGCGGGATTCGGCCCTCTCGATCAACGCAAACGACCAACTTGCCAAGGCGAACCACTCCGGCCCGGGCCTCAACGGGTGGGTGGTCAAGGAAGCTTCAGCCAATAGG
>DATHSX010000449.1:0-2192 GCA_035463935.1 Acidimicrobiia bacterium
ACGACGTCGGCGCCCGGTCTTACGTGGAGGCCCTCGAGGCCTGCCGTGCCCAGGAGTGGTATGTCCTGACCATCGAGACCGACGTTTGCTTCTACCCCGAGGAGCAACGCGCCCTGGTCGACGCTTTGCTCGAGGCGGGAGTGGCCACTGAATGGATCAGGGTCACCTCCCCCAAAGGGCATGACGCCTTCCTGACCGAGCCGCATCTCTTCGAGAACGTCCTTCGGCAGGCGTTGGAATAGCTGGCCGGTCCTCCCCGCAGAGCAGCTACACCGGGGGTTTGTCCAGTACCTCGAGCATCCTCATCGAGCGGCTGGCGAGGAGACCGCCGGCCATACGCAGGCTGAGTCGGTAGATGAGCCAACCCAGCCCCAGCGCGGCAATAGCCCCCAGGGTCCCGGCCCCGGCCCCAATCAACACTGCAGGCAGGCCCACGGCGGCGGCGATCGGGACGGTGAGCGCCCCGGCGGCCATGATTCCAAGGAGAGCAGTCAAGGCCGCCACCCCGGAGGTGTTACGGCTGCCGAACAGATTGGTCTCGGGCATGGGAAACGCTCCCAGGACCGACGTGACGTTGCCGACCCCCAACCACACCAGCAACACCGCGATCCCGGCAAGGATGGCCGAGAGCAGATGGGCAAACTGGCCACTCAGCACCGCCAGCACCACCGCCACCAGAATGAGTAGGGGAGCCCCGATGAGCCCGAAGGCCAGGTTCTTGCCGATGAGCACCCTACGCAAGTCGACGCCGGTCACCAGATAAGCCCAGAAAGACCGGTCATCCATGCCGAAGATGTTGAACCCGGTGGTCGCCACCATCCAGGCCACCACTGCCGCCAGGAAAGGCGCGTAGGCCGTACCGAGCAGGGCCCGCCCCACGCCGTACCCGAGAAGGGCCATTGTGATGACGATCCCCACGGCCTGGGCCCGGAATCGTGGGTCACGACGCAAATATCGCAACTCCTTGCCGCCGGTTCCGGCGGCGGGCCCGGGCCAGGCCCGCAGCCCGGCAGGAACCAGGCCGTGGCGTTTGGCGATCTGGCGAACGGCGGCGCTCTGCGGGGCCCGGGTGGTCAGGCGGGCCAGAACCACCTGCCAGAGAACGATCACTACCGCTGTCGCGCCGACGCCGTAGCCCAGCAGGATCAGCCCCTCCGCCCAGCGACGTTCCCCGAAGAGGCCCACCGCCCGACCCAACGCTCCCGGCGGGGTCCACGCGAGCGGATTGCCGGACAGATCGAGTTCGAGCAGCCGGTCGAAGCCTTCGGCCGGACGGTCCTCAGAGCCTCCGCTGAGCATCACCCCGGCCAGTGAGCCGAGGCCGGCCACGAGCGAGGCCCCGATCACAGCCAGGTCACGGCCCCGGCGGGTGCGCAGCAGGTCGGTGAGGAGGGTGGTCAGCAGGCGGGATGAGGCCAGACACCACAGCACGAATACGAGGCCGGTGACTAGCACCGGGAAGACGGCCAGGGGGCGCTCGATGGCCCAAGCCGATGCCCCGGCCACCCCGAGCACCGTGATCAGAGTGCCCGGCCCGATCAGGGCGGCGGCGAGCAGGCCTGCCGCCAGTTGTCGCCGGGTCAAGGGCAGCAGCTCAAGTCGACGTGGATCAAGCGTCTCGTCGAGCGAGGCGGCCATCAGGGGCAAGACCAGCCAGGCCAGCCCGATCACGGCAAACCAAACTCCGAGGCCATCGGTCCCGAACAACCGCCCGGCTCCCCAGGCCACAAAGCCAACGACTAGCCCGGCGGCGAGGCTGGCTAGCCAGATCAGCACGTAGCCGACAAGGCCCAGGGGGCCGGACCGCCGCAGCCGGTTGCGGGTCAGGCGATTCTTCAGCCGGATGAAGAGCCGAGCCAACCCAGGTCCACTCCTTCGGTGCTGCCCCGCCCGACCAACTCAACAAACACGTCTTGCAGCCGGCGACCGCCGGTGATCTCGGCGGTGGGTCCCTGAGTGAGCACCTTTCCTTCGTCCATTATCAGGATCCGATCACACAGCCGCTCCACCACATCCATCGTGTGGTCGGAAAAAGCCACCGTTCCCCCCGCCCGGGTGTAACGGCGCAAAGTCTCCTCCAGGACCTGTCGGGCTACGGGGTCGACTCCGGCAAAGGGCTCGTCCAGGAAGAGCACCCGGGGGTTGTGCAGAAGGGCGCAGGCGATGGCCGCCTTCTTGGTCATTCCCAGGCT
>DATHSX010000450.1:0-5643 GCA_035463935.1 Acidimicrobiia bacterium
TTGGCACCTCGATGTCGGCTCGTCGCATCCTGGGGCTGGAGCAGGTCCCAAGGGTCGGGCTGTTCGCCCGTTAAAGCGGCACGCGAGCTGGGTTCAGAACGTCGTGAGACAGTTCGGTCCCTATCCGCCGCAGGCGCAGGAGATTTGAAGGGAGCCGTCCCTAGTACGAGAGGACCGGGATGGACGTACCGCTGGTGTGCGAGTTGTTCTGCCAAGAGCATGGCTCGTTTGCTATGTACGGACGGGATAAGCGCTGAAAGCATCTAAGTGCGAAACCCACCCTGAGATGAGATCTCCCACGGGATTAACCCGGTAAGGCCCCTGGCAGAAGACCAGGTGATAGGCCGGAGGTAGAAGCACAGCAATGTGTGCAGCCGACCGGTACTAATCGGCCGAGGGCTTGGATTGAATTCAGGATCAACGTGCTCGCTATGGAGTGCTCGGGGTGCCGAGTAACTCGAAGCATTGTCCGGTGGCGTTAGCGGCCGGGAACCACCCGTTCCCTTTCCGAACACGGAAGTGAAACCTGCCAGCGCCGATGGTACTTGGGGCTCACGCCCCTGGGAGAGTAGGTCACCGCCGGACATCTTTCGATATCAGGGGGCCGCAGACCAGAATCGGTGTGCCGGCCCCCTGATCGCGTGACGGCCACTTGTCTGACACCCCATTTCTCTGACACCGAGGTGACGATGAACCAGAATCCAGCCAACTCGTCATCGTCCGGGCCGGGGGGCCGCAAGCCCCGGCGGACGGCCGGCTCCCGACCGGGAGGCCGCCCCGGAACCCGATCGACCGGAGCCCGATCGACGGGAACCCGATCGACCGGAGCCCGAGCCACCGGGGGGGGAGAGCGGTCAGGCGCGCCCGACGGTTCCAAGGTGGACCGGCGCGCTGACTCCAACCGGAGGGTGGTGTCCAGCGGTCGGAGCGGCCGCCAGCCCCCCAGGACGATCACCTCGGTCCCGGCCGGGACGCTGCCCCGCTGGGTGAGGGACGAGGTCACCCGCTCCACCCCCAAGGACAGGCGGGAGGCGGCCCTCCGCCATCTCGAGGAAGGGATTTCCCACTACTCCGACGAGCGCTTTCGATTGGCGATCGATGACCTCGGGCGGGCCAAGGCCCTTTCGTCTCGCTCGGCGACCATCCGCGAACTGCTCGGCCTGTCCAACTACTACGCCGAACGCTGGCTGCCGGCGCTTCAGGAACTGCGGGCCTTCCGGCGTTTCACGGGCGAGACCATCCACATGCCGGTGGAGATGGACTGCCTACGGGCCCTGGGCCGGTGGGCGGACGTTGACAAGACCTTTGCCGCCTTTCGGGAACTCGGCGGCGATCGCGATACCGAGCGGGAAGCCGCGGTGGTTTATGGCAGCCACCTTCTCGATCGAGGACGAATCGCCGAGGCGTGGCGGGTCGTGAAACCCGGCCGTCTGGTCCCTTCAGCGCCCGAATCCGAGGTCAGAAGGTGGTTCGTCGCCGCCCGGGTGGCGCTGGCTGCCGGTGACAAGGAATCGGCCCGTCGCCTGGCGGCGGCAATAGCCCGAGAACAGCCAGCCATGCCCGGCCTCGATGGTCTCCAGGCTCAACTCGATTAATCCCTTTTCTGTCGCGAACCCGACCTGCCCTCGAAGCCTGTGACCAGGTTGCGACTGGCCGCAGGCGAGGCTTGACACGGGCCGTATGATCGCCCGGAGCCCGGCCCCCCGAGGAGGTGACCCCGTGACCTGGTACTGGACCGACGATCTTGGCCGCCTCCTCGCTTCCGAGGGGCGGATCGATGCCGTCACCCTCACCCGTTGGCTCGCCGGCCCGGTGGCGGTGCGCGGCGAAGGGGAACCGATCCGGGTAGCCGAGTCCCTCCTGGCCGAGGAGGCAGAAGAGGTCCACTTAGCCGCCTGATCCCGCCCGACCGGATTCTGCCGCTGGGAACCCGTCACGTCAGCCGCCAAGGAACCCCCAGCCACTTGGGTACCGGTGGGGAGGATTTGATCACCGACTATCGGCGGTCCAAGCTGTTTGCGTGGCTGGGATTCTGCGGAGCCCGCGCTGGTGGGTAGGTCACCTGCTGGCGGTGCTGATCGTGGCCTTATTCGCCAATCTCGGTTTCTGGCAGTTGCGACGCCTGGAGGAACGGCGGATCGACAACACGGTTCGCCAGAGCCGCATGGCCGGTGAGGTGTATCCGATCGAGGAGCTGGTGGCGAGTGCGGGAACAGACCTGGCCTCTCTCGAGTACCGGGTCACCACCGCCACTGGCGTGTTCGATTCGGCCTCCGCGGTCCTGGTTCGCTCACAGGTGTTCAACGGGGTGGCCGGATTCCACCTAGTAACGCCGCTGATCCTGGCCGACGGGAGGGCCGTGCTGGTCAATCGGGGCTGGGTGCCGTTCGAGTTCGCGCCGTCGGCGACGCCCGACCCCGTCGAAGTCCGGGGCTGGGTTCGCTTGAGCCAGACCCGAACGGCGACGGGGCCGGCCGATCCGGAAGGCACCCTCACCGAGGTGGCGAGGGTGGACATCCAACGGCTCGCCGCCCAGGTGCCCTATGAGCTGCTGGCGGTGTACATCGTTGCTTTGGGCAACTCCAGCGAGCCTCCGATCCCCGTCGAGCGACCCGACCTGAACGACGAGGGCCCGCACCTCTTATACGCGATCCAGTGGTTCGCCTTCGCCGTCATCGGGCTCACCGGCTACGGCTTCCTGCTGCGGAGGGCCGCCGCCCGGTCCCGACCCGCCTAAGCCGAGGCCGTCCACCACCTCCACGGCGGGCAAAGCCGCCAAGACGACCGGCGCCACCTTCACCTTGGCGCGGCGGGTGCCTGCGCCCAGGATCACCCAGTCCGGGGTCATCACCCGCGAGTCCACCCACACCGGGATATCGGGAGGCAGCCCGAACGGAGTCACCCCGCCGATCATCATCCCCGTGATGGCCACGGTTTCCTCCGGGGAGGCAAACGACGCCTTCTTGACCCCGAGGCGCCGGCGGACTTCCCCGTTGACATCAAGGCGGTTGGTGGCGAGGACGACACAGACGGCCCGGCGCCCCTCGGGGCGTTTGGAGGACACCACGATCGTGTTCGCCGACCGTTCGGGAGGCACCCCGTAGGCGGCGCAGAAGGCGGCGGTGTCCGCCAGCTCCGGGTCACAGGCCATGAGCTCGTAGGGCAGGCCGATCGTGTCCAGGGCTACCACGACGCGGGGATCGGGTTCGGGGTTGACGGCGGGGGCGTCTGGCAAGGCTGGGCGAGTGTATCGGTGGCTAACGTCGGGTCTGATGGCCGCCATCACCGTCGTGGGCAGTGTCAATCTGGATCTGGTCATGCGAGTTCCCCGCCTCCCCGTGGCCGGCGAGACTGTGACGGGAGGCCGATTCTCACGTCATCCCGGCGGCAAGGGTGCCAACCAGGCGCTGGCGGCCCGGCGGATGGGTGCCGAGGTCGTCCTGGTTGCCGCCGTGGGCGACGATGAGGTGGCCGAGGCGGCGCTGACTCTGCTGGAGGAGGCCGCCGTCGATCTCTCCCGGTGCTGGATCCACGAGAACCTGCCCACCGGCGTGGCGTCGATCCTGGTTGACGAGAACGGCGAAAACCTGATTGCAGTGGCACCCGGCGCTAACCACGCCCTGGCTCCCGAGGCCCTGGAATTGCGAGGCGACGAAGCGGTGATATGCCAGCTGGAGATACCGCTGGAAACGGTCGAGGCCGCCGCCGCCGCCACCACCGGCTTCTTCTGCCTCAACGCCGCCCCGGCCCGGCGGGTGCCGGTGGAACTCCTGCGCCGGGCCGACCTGGTGGTCGTCAACGAGGTGGAGCACGCCACGCTGGGAGAAGAGCTCGCCGAGTGCCGCGGGCTGGTCGCTCTCACCCTGGGCGCCTCCGGGGCGACGCTGTACCGGCACGGCCGACCGGTGGCCCGGGCCTCCCCGCCTCCAGTCGAGGTCGTCGACGCCGTGGGAGCGGGCGACTGTTTTGTTGCCGCGCTCACGGTGGGTCTCCTCGATGGTCTATCCCCGGAAGTGGCCCTGCAACGGGCGGTTGCCGCCAGCGCCCTGGCGACCACCAGAGAGGGGGCGCAGCCGGCGATGCCCACGGCCGCCGAGGTCGACGCCATCCTGTAGTGGCCCGCGACGCCGCCCTGATGACGATTCCGATCATCCTTGACTGCGATCCCGGGCACGATGATGCCATCGCCCTCCTGTTGGCGCTGGCCAGCCCCGAAATCGAGGTCGTCGGGGTCACGACCGTGGCGGGGAACAGCAGCCTGGCCAAGACCACCGCCAACGCTCTCAAGGTCCTCGAACTGGTCGAGCGGGCCGAGATCCCGGTCGCGGCCGGTGCACCGCGACCGCTGGTCAGGGATCTGGTGGTGGGGGAGTACGTCCACGGCGAAAGCGGCCTGGACGGACCTCAGCTCCCCGCGCCCTCGCAGCGGCCGGTGTCCCAGCACGCAGTTGATTTCATGGCCGAGCGGATCCTGTCGCACTCAGAGCCGATAACCCTGGTTCCGGTCGGGCCGCTGACCAATGTCGCGCTTCTCCTCAATCGCTTTCCCGAAGTGGCGGACAGGCTGGAGCGGATCGTGTCGATGGGGGGCGCCATCGGGACCGGCAACATCACACCGGCCGCGGAGTTCAATATCTACGTTGACCCGGAAGCGGCCCTACGGGTATACCACTCCGGCATTCCCATCACGATGATCGGCTTGGAGGTGACGCACCGGGCCCTACTCGACCGGGATCACGCCGAGCAGCTGCGGGCGATGGGCCGGGCCGGACGGTTCGTTGCCGAATTGCTCGACTTCTACCTCGGGCACCATCCCCGCCACTTTGCCGGGGGAGAGGGGGTCCCGATCCACGACGCCGTCGCCGTAGCCGCCCTGGTGTGGCCCGATTTGGTGAAGACCGAGCAATGCCACGTGACTGTCGAGACCCAGTCCGACCTCTGCCGGGGCCGGACCGTTGTCGATCGATGGCGAGTGACCGACCAGGCCCCCAACGCGGCCGTTGGCGTCGACCTCGACGGCCAGCGTTTTGCCGAACTGCTGATCGACCGCATCGCCTCCCTAGGGTGATAGGATTACGTCACAGTGACGTTACGCCATCTGCGGAGGTGCGCCTGGTGCGGGGCAGGGTTCAAAGCCGGCGGCGGCCCGGGACGGCCCGCCAGCTTCTGTCGGAGGAGCCATCGCCAGCGAGCCTATGAGGCGAGGACCCTGGCGGCCCGCCACGGACTCGGGCCTGACGACGCCCTGATGAGCCGCCGGCTGCTCACTGAGCTTCAGGACGGGCTCTACTTGCTGCAGAGCGCCATGGAGGACGTCGACAACGATCTGGCCGAAGCCGGTGACGCCCAGGGGCTGCGGGCCGCGTTGTGGCACCTGTACGGGGCCGCGGCGGGGCTGAGAATGGTGCGGATCGAACCGAAGGCGGTCGGGCCGGGACCGGTGCCGTGAGCGCCCATAATCACCGTCAGGACAATCACGGCGTGCTGACCGGCATATGGCACCCGACGTTTACGCACAGTTCATCGAAGTCATGCACAACCTGGCGACCGCTCGTCGGGAGCTTGCCCATTTGCTGAATCTGTTCGCTTGGGAGCTTGAACGCTACGGTCCACCCCTCGGCATCCGCATCCGTGATCGGGTCG
>DATHSX010000451.1:0-1765 GCA_035463935.1 Acidimicrobiia bacterium
TTGATCGTCGAAGTCATCGGCGGTGAAAGGCAATTCGGTAGGGGAGAAGCGGGCCTCGGCGATCGACGGGATCTCGTCGGGGGAGTGAAAGATCGGCCGATGGGCATAGGAACCCACCTCCATCGATCCGGCGGTCTGCCGCTCGTACATGTAGGGGTCCATGTCCCGGACGATGGGGAAGGCCAGTTCCTTGCCCGACTCCACGAGGATCGGGATGGGCCCGACATCGATCATCTGATGGACCGCGGGAGTGAGGGGGATGGTGGCCCCGGCCATGCGGGCGAGGCGGGGGCTCCACACCCCGCAGGCGATGACCACATACTCGGCCTCGATCCGGCCCCGGTCGGTGACCACCGCCTTGATCCGGCCCTGGTGGGTCTCCATCGACAGGATTTCGGTGTTGGCGAAGGTCTGGAGGGCGCCCTTGGCCTGGGCCCGCTCGCGGAAGATCGTCCCCGCCCGCAGCGAATCGACCGCCGACACGGTGGGGTAGTAGGCGCCGCCGAGCAGGATCTTCTCGTTGATGAACGGGACCAGTTCCTTGATCTCGGCGGGGCTGACCAGGCGCGCCTCCATGTCCCAGTTCTTGGCCGAGCCCATCCGGCGGCGCAGCTCCTCCATCCTTTCGGGGGTGCGGGCCACCTCGATCCCGCCGCAGAACACGTTGACCCCCATCTCCACGTACTGGCGCTGGCTGTCGAGGGTGAGCATCGCCATCTCTTTGTTGTGGTCGACCGGGAAGATGAAGTTCGAGGCATGACCGGTCGAGCCGCCGGGGTTGGGGAGGGGGCCCTTGTCAATCTGGACGATGTCCCGCCAGCCCAACTCGGCCAGGTGCCCGACCACCGAGTTGCCGACGATGCCGGCTCCGATCACGACTACCCGGGCGCTGGCCGGCACGTCACTCACGCTCATTTCTCCTTCTTATCTCGCAGGGCGAATGTAACCGAGTTGCACTGGGCTGGGTCGACCCCGAACAAGCGCGGTCAGGGGGGTGGGCCGGTTCATTTCCCGGTCGACTCGGTAGCCTCACTGTCTCCAAATGGACCGTCGCACCCTTCCCTCCGTCGATCAGTTCGTGGCCTCCCTGGGCGACTGGTCGCTGCCCCGCGCATTGATCACCGAGGTGGCCCGGTCCGTGATCGACGAGGCGAGAACCAACCCCGCCCAGGCACCGGATCTGGCCGCCGCGGCCAGGGAGCAGCTCGAGCAGCTGAGCCGCACCCGCCTGCAACAGGTGATCAACGCCACCGGGGTGATCCTGCACACCAACCTGGGCCGGGCCCCGCTGGCTCCGGAAGCGGCCCGCGCCGCCCATGAGGTCGGGGTCGGCTACACCAACCTGGAACTCGACCTCGAAACCGGAAGCCGAGGGCGCCGATCCGGATTCCTCCTGCGTTTGCTCGCTGACCTGACGGGGGCCGAGGCCGCCCTGGTGGTGAACAACAACGCCGGAGCACTGGTGCTGGCGCTGGCCGCCCTGGCGAGCGGCCGGAGCGTGATCGTCTCCCGCGGAGAGTTGATCGAGATCGGCGGCGCCTACCGGCTGCCCGAGATCATCACGGCCGGGGGAGCGTCTCTGGTCGAGGTGGGGACCACCAATCGCACCCGTCTGGCCGACTACCGGCACGCCATAAGCGATACCACAGCAGCGCTGCTCAAGGTCCACACCTCCAACTACCGGGTCGTGGGCTTCACCGAAGAGACGGCTCTGTCCGCTCTGGTCGAGTTAGCCCGGGAGGCAGACATCACCTCGATCTTTGAT
>DATHSX010000452.1:0-3731 GCA_035463935.1 Acidimicrobiia bacterium
CCCCCCCAGCTTCGCTCGTTTGTGGCCACCCTCCAGGAACTGGTGGAGGCCGGATTCACCGCCCGGGCCAATCGGGAGGGACTGCTCGAACGCGACCGGGAGTGGACGGCAAGCGAGGCGCTCTCTCTCATCGCGGTGCCGTGATCGGCGCTCTGCCCCTGGTCGCGGTAGTTGGCCGGCCCAACGTCGGGAAGTCCAGCCTGGTCAACCGGATCGTGGGCGGCCGCAAGGCGGTCGTCGAGGAGCTGGCCGGGGTGACCAGGGACCGTCGTCACTTCGAGGCGGACTGGACCGGACGGAGCTTCGGTCTGGTCGATACGGGGGGGTGGGAGGCGATGCCGGGCGACTCGATGGCCGAATCGATTCGCCAGCAGGCGGAGGCCGCCATGAGTGGTGCCGACCTGATTCTCTTCGTGGTCGACGCCACCACGGGAATCACCGAGGACGACGAGGGGGTGGCGCGCCTGCTGCGGGGAAGCGAGGCGCCGGTCATCCTGGTGGCCAACAAAGTGGACGACGCCGCCCGGGAAGGGATGGCGGCCGAGTTGTGGTCGGCCGGACTGGGGGAGCCGATGGCGGTCTCGGCCCTCCACGGGAGGGGAATGGGTGAGCTGTTGGACCGCCTGGTGCGGGAACTGCCGGCGGCACCGGCGCTCCCCACCGCGGCCCGGCTCCCCCGACTGGCGTTGGTGGGGCGGCCCAACGTCGGAAAGTCGACTCTTCTCAACCGGTTGGTGGGAGAGCAGCGTGTGATCGTGTCGCCAACTCCGGGGACGACCCGGGACCCGATCGACGTCGAAGCCGTGATCGATGGCAAGCGCTATGTGCTGATCGACACCGCCGGAATCCGGCGCCGCCCCCAGATCAGTGAAGCGGCCGATTTCTACGCCGTGGAGCGGGCCCGCCGAGTGGTAGCGGAGGCGGACGTGGCCGTCGTGCTCATCGACGGACTGGAGGGGGTGACCCAGCAAGATCAGCGAATCCTCGACGAGGTCGTGGCGGCTGGGGCAGGGCTCGTGATAGTCCTCAACAAATGGGATCGCGAGCTCGCGACCGAGCAGCGGCTCGACACCGCGCGCTCGATCGAGATGCGGCTGGGCTTCGTCTCGTGGGCCCCGACCATGCGAGCGTCGGCCCTTACCGGTGCCAGGCTGCACCGCCTGGGCAAGTTCATCGAGCAGGCTTTGGAATCCCGGCGGCGGAGGATCGGTACCGGCGAGCTCAACCGGCTGATCGAGAAATGGACCGCGGCTCATCCGCCTCCCATCCGTAAGGGGAGAAGGCCCCGCATCCAGTACGCCGTCCAGGCGGGGATCGAGCCGCCCACCGTGGTCCTGTTTGTCTCCGGGGGGGAACTGGGCGACGACTATCTCCGTTTTCTCGAGAACCGTTTGCGCGAAACGGAGGACTTCACGGGCACGCCGATCCGGCTGGTGACCAGGGCCCACCAACGCCGATGAAGGATTCGCCGTACTTGCCGGACGAGGACTCGCCACCCGATGGCCCCAGCCCGTGGGGATTCCGGATATTCGTCTTCCTGGCCGCCCTCTACTTGCTCTACCGGCTGGGCCAGGGGATCGGGTGGCTGGTGGGAAGGTTCTGAGGTCCCGGACGGTCACGACCCGTTCTTGAGGACTAGTGTGCCGAGGTTGCAGCGATTGGGAGGAAACAATGAGGCGAAGAGCGATTCCCGTACTGATGCTGGTAGTCGTTGGGTTGGTCACCGCCGCCTGTGGCGACGGGGACGAGGCGTCGACCGACCTGACGGTGACAGCTCAGGAGTTCCAATTCACCCCGAACAGCTGGACGGTTCCGGCCGGTGAGGAGGTTTCGATCGACATCACCAATGGCGGCACCGTCGTTCATGAGTGGGTGCTCCTGCAGGAGGGAGTGACGATCACCAGCGAGGCCGACCTCCCCGAGACCGAAGAAGAGCTACTTGCTGACTTCGTGAACGTCGAGGAAGAGGTCGAACCGGGCGAAACCAAGACCCTGACGTTCACGGCGCCACCCGCCGGGACCTACCAGATCATCTGCGCGATCGAGGGCCACTTCGATGCGGGGATGGAGGGAACCCTCACCTCTACCGGTTAACGGATCCTTCCGCGTCTGTGGGCGGTTTTGGTAGCCAGACGACGGTAACAACCCTGGGTCGCGATTTAGGCGGCGGTGTGGAGATGGCTTCGCGCTGTCGCCCGGTCGGGGGAGACGTGGAGAACGTTCGCGGTGCCGGCGAGCTCGAGGAGTCTCTGCACCTGGGGGGTCGGTCCGACCAGGCTCATCCTGCCCTCGACCAGCCGGTGGGCCTCCAAGAGCACCTTCAGTCCGGTTGAGTCCATGAAGACCAGCCCAGTTATGTCAACCAGGAGATGCTCCGGCATGACCAGGTAGGACGCGAGCTGGTCCTGGACCTGCGGGGCCGTTGACATATCGAGCTCTCCTGCCAGCTCGATGACGTGACAGCAGCGAGTGGAATAGGTCTTCATCGCAAACAGCTGGTCCACCACTAACACCTCCGTTCGTATCGAGCAGCGCCACCCCGGACGCTGCGGACTCTCACGGCTTGACCCAACGGTGCACGGGTAACTGCGGCGGGGAAGATACGACCCGGAAGGAGAAAAGACAATGAGTTGGTTTTCGCGCTTTCCGGAATGTGACAAGGGCTTCAGCACATGTTCCAGACCCGCAGCCGGCATCGCCGCCTACGAGGAGGTCCATAGCTAGATCCTCTTTATGGCCACATGCTCAGCTCGGGCATCATCAGGCAGCTCCCGCGGAAGTTCGCCGGTTAGGTCCCCCGAACGAAGCCCTCGACTTTTTGATCGAGCAGGCGGTTGAAGGTGTCGGGATCTTCCATCATCAGAAAGTGCCCGACTCCGGGCATGAGGACGGTGTTCACTCTGTGTCGCTGGAGGGCGTCGGTTTCCGTCGGCCGATAGTCGGCGTTGATGGCCACGACCGGTGCGGTGAGCTGGCGCAGGCCGGTCCCGATGGCGGCCTGGTTGGTGAAGGCGTTCTCCAAGGCGTCGCGGCCACCTCCATCGGGGCGGCTGCCATGTCGGTGGCGACCCACTCGACCAGGTCGGGAGCCGAGCTGGCGGGGAACATTTGTTGCACCATGCTGCGGGTGGCGGTGACAAATCCCGGCGAAGAGGGTTGAAGAGCTCCTCGGGTGCGGGAGCGCCCGAGCGCGTTCTAGGTGTCTACCCAGACCAGGCCGACCACCCTGGCCGGCTGCTACCACCGAAGCCCGAACCCGTCGTCGAGAACAAGTGCGATCCCGATCGGCTCATGGCGCTCGGGGTCTTGGCCCTCTCAGGGCGTGAATTCCTCCGGTCGCGACACCCCGGCCGCGTGGATGGGACACACCCCGCCCCGGTACTTCCTGGCGAAGAACAGGATGGTCCCGGCCGACAGGAGGCTGCTCGCCTGGAGCGTCATGAAGACCGGGTCGGCGCGATAAACGGCAAGCGAACCGATGAGCAGGCTACTCACGACCCACATGGCCCACGCCCGGCCGCTGACGCCCGCTGAGCAACGCTCTTTCGCCAGGTGCACGATCTGGGGCACGTAGGCGGCGACTGAGATCCCGATTCCCAACATGCCCAGCAGCTCAAACACAACTTCTGCTTTCCCTCGACCTCATCCCATCAACGGTATGCACATGAGATCGATAAAGGGCTGCGGCTTGATTGTGCAGAACGTTGGCAAGAGGCCCCGCATGAGGAGGC
>DATHSX010000453.1:0-1921 GCA_035463935.1 Acidimicrobiia bacterium
GGGATCACTCTCCCCTCAGGAGCGTCTGCATCCGGCCAGCGGCGCCTTCGGCAACAGCAATGTGAACGACATCGCCGGCCTCGAGCAGACTGCGGACCTCGAGAATCCGGGTGCGCCCCCCCCGGGTGACCGCTATCACCCTGGTCTCTCCGGGGATCTCGAGCTCGCTCACGGGGGAACCGCCGAGGCGCTCGGCCACCACGCCTTCCACGATGTCGACTTGACCCGCCCCAAGAGTGGCGGTCACGGCGAGATCCGCCAGCGTGAGCAGCTCGACCACCCGGCTGATCCCCCAGGACACCGGGGAGATCGTCATCACGCCAAGACGGCGGTACAGACTGGCCTGCCGCGGGTCATACATCCTGGCCACCACCCTGGGCACCCGGAACTTCGTCGTGGCGAGGCGGGAGATGACCACGTTCGCCTCGTCGCTGCCGGTCACCACCGCAATCGCGTCGGCGCTCTGCACATCCGCCGCTTGCAATGCCTCCCGATCGAAGCCTACGCCCAACACCGTTCGGCCCCCGAACCCGGGGCCGAGGCGGGCGAATGCCGCCGGATCACGGTCGAGAGCCGTGACCGAGTGGCCGGATCCGGCCAGCGCGCGGGCCACCCCGGCGCCCACCCGCCCACACCCGACGACGACGATCTTCACATCTTCCTCCTCGATCGATATCTGACAAAAGCCTTTCGCACCTCGTCCGCCAGCGGCAGAAGCGGGATCCCGGCCAGAAGCCAGAGCCAGCCCAGCGGGGGGAAAGCTGTCGTCCCAATGATGTCCCCGAGCCAGGGCACGTAGACGATCAGGCCGATCACAATCAGCTCCGAGCCGATCCCCCACCACAGCATCCTGTTTCCGCCCAACCCAACTCTCAGCACCGACCCGGTTTCCGAACGCTGCGCAAAAAGGTTGCCGATCTGGGTGAATACCACTGCAGCCAGGGCCATCGCGGTGGCTGCCCGATAGCTTGAGCCCGAAGAGGGAAGGCCGGTGGTGGTGTCGTAGCCCTGCAACCTGAAAGCAAAGAAGAACGACAGCATCACGAAACCGGCTTGGATCGGGCCTAGCCACAGATAAGCCCGGGCCAGCAATCGCCGGTCGATGACGTGCTCGGTCCGCGCACGCGGCGGCCTCGCCATCACGCCCGGTTCCGGTGGCTCGGCGCCCAGGCCGAGCGCTGGCACGAGGTCGGTCCCCAAATCGATGGCAAGGATGTGCATGACACCCAGCGCCAGCGGGACTCGCCCCCCCGACAGGGCAAAGAACACAAACGGAACCGCCTCCGGGGTGTTGGAGGTGAGGACATACGTGGTGAACTTCCTGATGTTGGAGTACACCGCCCGACCCTCCTCGACTGCGGCCACGATCGAGGCGAAGTTGTCATCGAGGAGGATGATGTCCGCCGCTTCCTTGGCGACATCCGTACCGGACAGTCCCATCGCCACCCCGATGTCGGCCTTCTTCAAGGCCGGGGCGTCGTTGACACCATCGCCGGTGACGGCCACGACCTCATTCCGTGCCTGCAGTGAAGCGACGATGCGAAGCTTGTGTTCCGGTGTCGCTCGGGCAAAGACCACCTCGCTCTCGAGAGCGCTGGCTAGCTCCGAGTCGTTCATGCGATCTAGCTCGTCACCGTTGATGATTCTGGTCCGGTCTCCCGACACCACTCCGATCCGCCGGCCAATCGTGGCCGCGGTGACCCCATAGTCGCCGGTGATCATCAAAATCCGTATCCCCGCCCGCTGGCAGGTCCTCACCGCCGCTTCCACCTCGGGCCGGGGCGGATCGTGCATGGCCAGCACTCCGAGAAACTCGAGGCCCCGTTCGACGATGTCCGCTTCGGATGTCAGGTCGACCTCCTGAACCGCCCGTCTCGCCGCCCCGAGCACCCTCAGGCCTTCGCCGGCGAAGCTCTCCACC
>DATHSX010000454.1:0-11168 GCA_035463935.1 Acidimicrobiia bacterium
CCGAGCGAATGGAACAGGAAGGGACGCCGTTGGGCCCGCTGGTCGAGTCGGCGGTCTACGGAATGTTGGCCGGGACGGTGGACCCTTACACGGTCTACGTTCCTCCCGAGCTGTCCGGGGCGATAGGGGAGGACGGGATCATTCCCGGGGTGGGGATGGTGGTGGCCGCATTGACGGTTGCTGGTTCACCGTGTGCGCGAATCGAAGGGGTGTGTCCGTTACGCGTGGTGACGGTTCTGGGCGGGAGCCCGGCGGAGCAAGCCGGGCTAGTGGCAGGCGACGAGATAAGGGCGGTAGACGGCGCCCCGGTCATGGGCCGGGCGTTGATCGAAATAGCGGCCGCGATCAATGGGGAACCGGGGACCACCGTGGTCCTCGATGTGGCCCGGCAGGGCACCGAACTGCGGCTGGAGCTGGAAAGGGGTGCTGCCGACGCCATCCCGGTGAGCATCGAGCTGATCGGTACTACCGGCTACATCCGCTTGCCGGAGTTCGGCGCGTTCACCCATCTCGAATTCCATCATCTGCTCCAGGCGCTGATCGAGGGAGGGGCGCGGCGACTGGTGCTTGACCTGCGGGACAACCCCGGCGGTTACCTCTACTCGGTGTCGATCATCGGATCCGAGTTCTTCTCCTCCGGGCTGCTTTATCGCACCCAATCTCCCGCCGAGAGCCTCGACTACCCAGCGGTGGAGGGCGGAATCGCCACCCGCTTGCCGGTCATCGCCCTGGTCAATGGCTCGAGTGCCTCCGCGGCCGAGATCCTTGCCGCCGTGCTGAAGGAGCGGGGCAGGGCAGTGCTGGTAGGAAGCCCGACGTTTGGGAAGAACCTGGTCCAGGTCCCTTTCGAACTGCATAACGGGGGCTACTTGCGGGTGACCACGGCCGAATGGACCACACCCGATGGTGTTTCGGTGGCGCAATCGGGGGTAGCGCCGGACTTTTCGGTTGAGCTGGGCCCGGAACTCACCGTCGAGGAACTGGTGGAGGCGGCATTGGCGGCGGCCGGTTGATGGCGCATTTATCGGAGTCCGCTTGAATTCAGCTTGTGTCGAGGATTAGAAGCCTTTGGCGTTGGTCGGTGGGGGTCTCGCTGGCGTTATTGATCGCTTCGTGCTCTCCCGGTCCGCCGCCCTCGGCCGGCGTCCCCTCGACCGGCGTCCCCTCGACCGGCGTCCCCTCAACCTCCTCCACCACCACCCCGGTCCTGACTGCGACGACTGCCGCCGGCACCTCGACCAGCACCACGGTGGGATCAGCGAGGGTGGATGTGGTCGACTGTGGAGCTGAGCAATCCGGTCTCCTCTGTGAGGGTTACTCGCTCATTCAGGATTACTACGTCGATCCGGTGGCGGCGGAGCGGCTGGCCGCAGCGGCTGCCGAAGGCGTCGCGGACCTCGCCGCGCAGACGGATCCAGGACCGCTCACCTGCGCGATTCCCAGCCCTGCCTTCTCGGTGGTTTGCGAAGCGATGGCAACCCAACAGGCCCCGACTTTGGAAGCCGACGAGGCGGCGCTGATAGGAATGATGGCTGCACTCGATCCCAACAGCGCCTACCTCGACCCCGCAGCTCTGCGGCTTCTCGAGGAGGATCAATCCGGCCAGGTGGAGGGCATCGGTGCCCTGGTTGCCTCTGAGGATCTCACTGCGGCCGAGCCGGAAACCGCGCCTTGCGCGGTCGTCTCGGATACCTGCCGGCTCGTCGTTGTCTCCACGTTCGCCGGCGGCCCGGCTCGGGTGGCGGGACTGCTCCCGGGCGATGTGTTTGTGGAGGTGGACGGCAAAGATCTCACCGGGTGGACTATCGATGAGGTGACCGCAGCTGTCCGCGGCCCGGCCGGGACCGACGTCACTCTCACCGTATCTCGGGAGGGCGAGATCCTCGAGATCAGGATCACCCGGGCCGCTCTGGTGATCCCGGTGGTGGAGAGCGAGGTCGTAGCCGGGGTGGGATATCTGAAGTTGAACCTCTTCACCGATTCATCCGATCGCCAGGTGCGGGAAGCGCTCTCGGGGCTCTTGTCGGACGGAGTAGATCAACTCGTACTGGACCTGCGGGACAATCCGGGTGGGGCCCTCGATGCCACCGTGAACATTGCCAGCGAGTTTCTCCGCGGAGGGGTGGTGGTGCGGACCGAGGCTCCCGACGAGGTGACCACCTATGAAGTGGAGCAAGGGGGCGTGGCCACCGATGACGATCTGGAGATCGTGATCCTGGTGAACCGGGGCAGTGCCAGCGCCTCCGAGGTCCTGTCGGCGGCCCTCCAGGAACGTCACCGGGCCGTGGTCATCGGTGAGAACACGTTCGGCAAGAACACGGTTCAGCAGCGTTTCGGTCTGGCCAACGGCGGGGCGCTCAAGCTGACCGTGGCACGGTGGGTAACGGCAGCAGGCGCGGATTTCGGGGATGGGGGGGTCACTCCCGACATCACCGCCGAACTCGACCCCGGTTGGTCGGTGGGAGAGACCGTCGCGGAGGTCTCGGCCCTGGCCGGTTGGACTGCCGCGGCCTGACAGTCGAAGGTACCGCGTAGCAGTTAGGACGCCGCACGCCCTGGCGGCGAGCCAGGGGCCCCCGGGTTACCGCCCAGGTCAGCAGTTGGATTGCTGTCACGGGCCAACTGGCTGTTAACGGGCCGACTGGCTGTCACAGGCCAACTGACTGTCACGGGCCAACTGACTGTCACGGGCCAACTGGAGGCTCACCGCTGGCGCTGGTTCGAACGCCGACGCCCACGGGGCAGGCGACGCCCGTGCTGTGGTCGGGACAGTATCCGTTGGGGTTCTTGGCAAGGTACTGCTGGTGGTATTCCTCGGCGTAGTAGAAGGCGGGCGCCTCCCGGATCTCGGTGGTGATCGCGCCGTAACCGCTCTTCGTCAGCTCGGCTTGAAATCGGTCCCGGCTCGCCAGCGCCGCCTCCAGCTGGGCGGGCGTGGTGGTGAAGATGGCCGAGCGGTACTGGCTTCCGATGTCGTTTCCCTGGCGCATTCCCTGGGTTGGGTCGTGGCCTTCCCAGAACTGCTTGAGAAGTGTCTCGAAGCTGGCCTCGGCCGGGTCGTAAACCACCAGGACAACCTCGGCGTGGCCGGTGCGGCCGGTGCAGGTTTCCTCGTAGGTTGGATTAGGGGTGATCCCTCCGGCATATCCAACCGCCGTGGAATACACGCCGGGGGTCTGCCAGAAGATCTGTTCGGCTCCCCAGAAGCACCCCATGGCGAACACGGCTGTCTCTATTCGCTCCGGGAACGGGGGCGCAATGCGGCGGCCGGTCACGAAGTGCGCGTCGGGGACCCTCATCGCCGTTTCCCGGCCCGGCAGAGTCGTGGCGGGCTCGGTCATCTCGGTGCTTTTTCGATAGAAGCTCACGTCTCTCCTTCTCTCTGCATGGTCAACCACGCAGACGCGGGTCTCGTTCCGGTTTTCCCAAACTCGTTTCTGGGTACCATCGCCCGATGGTCAGGTACCGAAAGCCGGCGCAACGCTCCGGGGACATCATCGATCGGAGAGGGAGCATCGGACGCCGTCCGGGAGTCGCGATCGGCGCCGGGGGCGGTGGTTTGGCCATCATCATCGCCATCCTCTTCACTCTCTTCAGCGGGGGCGGAGGGGGGTTGGGTGACATCCTCACCCAGCTGCAACCAGCCACGACCGCCGCCACCGAGGTCAACCCGCTCGACCCGGCCACCGACCCCCAGGCCGACATGGTGGACTTCATGTCGGTGGTCCTCGACGACAACCAGGCCTTGTGGACCGACATCTTCGCCCAGTCGGGACGGCAATATCAAAGAGCTGAGCTGGTGCTCTTCACGGAGGCCACCGATTCGGGATGCGGCGGGGCGGACTCGCGCATGGGGCCGCACTACTGCCCGCTCGACAACCGCGTGTACCTGGATCTCGGCTTCTTCGACGAGCTGGCCGCCCGCTTCGGTGCCACGGGTGATCTGGCCCCGGCGTATGTACTTTCTCACGAGATCGGACACCACGTCCAGAACCTCTTGGGAATCAACGAGCAGGTTCGCCAGCTCCAACAGGAGAACCCCGCCCAGGCCAACGATCTCTCGGTGCGAATGGAGTTGCAGGCCGACTGCTTTGCGGGGGTGTGGGCCTCGACCGTCTTCACGGGTCAACTGCAAAGCGGAGAGGACCTGGCGCTCGATCCCGGGGAGATCAGCGAGGCCCTGGAGGCAGCCGCCGCCGTTGGCGACGACCGCATCCAGATGGCCACCCAGGGTCGAACCGATCCCGAATCCTGGACCCACGGCAGCGCCGAGCAGCGTCAGTCCTGGTTCCAGCGTGGCTACGACGGCGGCGATCCCAACAGCTGCGACACCTTCTCGGGGAGCATCTAGCCGACCGGCAGCTGGCAGGAGGTGTCCGCTACCCGCTATCCGCTATTGGGTCACCGCGGATCGCGGATGGGTTGGGTCTCCGGTTAGCCTCGCCGAGTCATGGGCCCTGATTCGTCTGGCAATCGTTGGGCGGCCACCGCCTCGGTGATCGTGCTGGCGGTTGCTCTGCTGACACCCGTGGTTGCCCGTGCCCAATCCGAGGTGGACCGGGCGGAATCGGCCAAGAACGACGCCGATGGTCTCGTGGTGGCCGCCGTGGCCGATCGGGAGGCGATCGAAGCAGAGCTCCTGGCCACCCTCGAGCGCTACCAGGAGTTCTCGACGGAGCTGGCGTCGGCGGCTGCTCAGCTCGACGGGCTCCGCGAACGGATTGCACGAACCGGACTGGAGGTCCTCGCCGCCACCGCCGCCGCCGGGGAGAAGGCTGCCGAAGCCTATATGAGGGCGCTGTCGCTGACCGGAGGGGTGGTGTGGAGCACCTCGTCTCTCGAGGAGGCATTGGTGGCGGCGCCGACTCTGGCCATGCTCGCCGGGGAGGATGACGCGGTGGCGGCCGATCTCGCAGTCACCGAACGGGACCTCAAGGACCTGGATGAGCGTTACCGGCGTGAACTCGTAGAAGCGGAGGCCTTGACCGCCGGGGTGGAACGGGAGGCGGCTCACCTGCAGGAGCTGTTCATGCTGGCGGACCAGACCGTGGGCCTCGCCATCGGGCAGGCGCTTGCCGCCGACACGGCCTACCGCCAGGCGCTGGACGACGTCGAACGGGCGCGGGCGGCCGAGGAGGAAAGGCAACGACAGGAGGATCGCACCACCACCACCTCGGGTCCGGCCGGCACGACCAGCCCCGTCACCCCGACCACGGCGGCGTCGGGAACCTCGCTATCGACCACTACGACCCTGGCTCCGACCACGACCGCAACCACGCCCGGATCGATCTCCCGGGTGCTCAAGCCCGCCGTCGAACGCTGGCGACCGTTGGTGTCGGCCCACTTCATGGCGGCGTTGGTGGACCAGGCTCTGTCGGTCATCCAGTGTGAGAGCCTGGGCGACCCCGACGCCTATAACCCGTATTCGGGTGCTGCGGGGCTCTTCCAGTTCCTCCCCGGAACCTGGGCGGTGACTTCGGTCAAGGCCGGATACAGCGGGGCCAGCCCCTTCGACCCGGAGGCCAATATCGCGTCCGCGGCCTGGCTGACCAATTACTACCAGCAGATCGGCAAGGACCCCTGGACCCCCTGGCACTGCCAACCCTGAGGAACCCGCCCTCCGGATCGCTCCAGCCCAGCGACACCCTCCAACCGGGTGCCCGCTGGGCCGCCTCCGGGGTCGACTTTGCCATCCACGCGCCCTACGCCGACGAGGTCGAATTGTGCCTGTTCAGCGGGACGAGCGAGGAGCGCTCCCCACTGCCCCACCGGGACGGCGACCTGCACCACGGGCGGGTTGGCGGCCTGGGTCCGGGGGTTAGCTACGGCTACCGGGTACACGGTCGTTGGGACCCAGGCGAGGGGATCTTCACCAATCCCGCCAAGCTTCTGCTGGACCCCTATGCCCGGGCCGTCGCCGGGAATCTGGTCGCCAATCCCTCCCTGGTGATCCACCGCCCCCGGGCCGAGGACCGCCCCGACGAACGCGACAACAGCGGCTTCGTGCCCCGTTCGGTCATCGTGGACTCCCGGTTCGACTGGGGAAGCGATCGCCGGCCCGGGACGCCGTGGGACCGCACGGTCATCTACGAAACCCACGTGCGGGGGTTGACCATGAGGCATCCGGCGGTCGCCCCGGAGTTGCGCGGCACCTACTCCGGCCTGGTCAGCGATCCAGTGCTCGAACACCTCCTGGCCCTGGGGGTCACGGCCATCGAGTTGCTCCCCGTCCAGGCCTCCTTCACCGAGCCGTGGTTGCGCCGGCGCGACCTGACCAATTACTGGGGATATGTCCCGGGGGCCTTCTTTGCGCCCGACCCCCGGTACGCCGCCACTGCCGACCCGGTCAACGAGTTCAAGCGGATGGTGCGGGCCCTGCACCGCCACGGCCTCGAAGTGATCCTCGACGTCGTGTACAACCACACCTGCGAGGGAAACCACCAGGGAGCGGTCGTTTCCTTTCGTGGGCTGGACAATCCCGGCTTCTACCGCCTCGACCCACTCGATCGTCGCCGATACGTTGACTGGACCGGCACCGGGAACACCGTGGATCTCACTTCGCCCTGGGCACTGCAGGTGGTGATGGATAGCTTGCGGTACTGGGCCGAAGAGATGCACGTCGACGGGTTTCGTTTCGACCTGGCCGCGACCCTGGGCCGCGCCCCGGTCGACTTCCAGCAACGAGCGCCGTTCTTTCTCGCCGTGCATCAAGACCCGGTCCTGAGATCGCTCAAGCTCATCGCCGAACCGTGGGACCTGGGGCCGGGCGGGTATCAGGTCGGCGCGTTCCCGTCCGGCTGGGCCGAGTGGAACGGGCGCTACCGGGATGAGATCCGCGACTTCTGGCGGGGCGAAGCCGGAGGGGACAAGCTCGCCACCCGCCTCACGGGTAGTGCCGACTTGTACGGGCGCAAGGGACCGCTGCGGTCGGTCAACTTCATCACGTCTCACGACGGCTTCACCCTGTCCGACCTCGTCTCGTACAACAACAAGCACAACCACGCCAACCGGGAACACAACCACGATGGGGATTCGCACAATCGCTCCTGGAACTCGGGCGTCGAGGGCCCGAGCCAAGACCCCGATGTGATCTCCCTGCGCCGTCGTCGGGCCAGGAGCCTGCTGGCCACCCTCTTTCTCTCCCAGGGAGTGCCGATGCTGCTCGGGGGCGACGAGTTGGGTCGGACCCAGGCCGGCAACAACAATGCCTACTGCCAGGACAACGAGGTCTCCTGGTACGACTGGGAGGCCATGGATTGGGACCTGATCGCCTTCGTCCAACGGCTGGTGGGGTTGCGGGAGGCCCACCCGGTTCTCCGGCGTCCGCGCTATCCCCGCAGCGCCCCGGGGAGCGACGGACGGCGCGAGGTCGCATGGTATTCGGAGGCGGGCGCGGAGCTAACCGAGGCGGATTGGCCCGCCGGCCACGCCCGCGGCATCGGGGCCCTGCTGGACGGAGACGACCGGGCAAGCGTCTTCCTCGTGTTCAACCCTTCCGCCAGGGGGCTTGACTTCACGCTGCCGCCCGGGGCATGGTCCCTGGAACTGGCCACGGGTGAGGCCCACCTGGCCGCGGGACAGCTGCGACTCGAGGACTTCTCCTTTGCCGTCCTCAGCCGTGTCGCCATGTGAGGTGAGTCGGGCGCGCTGCCGCCCGCCTCCTACACCGGATCGGAGATGATTTGGCCCTTGGCGATCGCCACCACCCCGGCCGGGGACACCTCGAACCGTTCCCGATCACGTTCGGCGTCGACGCCGATTTCGGACCCGGCGGGTACCTTCACGTTCTTGTCGACTATGGCCCGGCGGACCACCGCCCCGGGCCCGATGTGCACGTCGTCGAGGAGGATGCAGTCTTCAATGACGGCTCCGGGCGCCACCCGGACGTTGGGCGAAAGGATCGAGCGGCGAACGTAGGCGCCGGACAGGATCACTCCGTTCGAGAGAATGGAGTCGGCCACCTGTCCCGGTCCGTGTTCGGCCACCGCCACCACCTTGGCCGGAGGAGCGGTGGTGCTGGACGTGTAGATCGGCCACTCCTCGTTGTAGAGGTTGAAAATGGGCTCGGTGGCCACCAGGTCCATGTGGGCGTCGAAGTAGGTATCGAGCGTGCCGACATCCCGCCAGTAGGCGCGTTCCCGATCGGTCACCCCCGGCACCTCGTTGTTGGTGAAGTCGTAGACCTCCGCCAGCCCCGACTCGACCATGCGGGGGAGCAGATTCCCACCGATGTCGTGGCGTGATCCCTCGTCCTCGGCATCGACAGCCAACTGATCGAGGAGCACCTTGGTGGTGAAGATGTAGTTGCCCATCGAAACGAGAGCCGAGTGCGGGTCCGCCGGGACCGGCCGGGGGTCGGAGGGCTTTTCGCGGAAGCTCTCGATGCGGTGGCTGGCCCCTTTCTCGATCACGCCGAATTGATACGCCTGGTCGAGCGGCACCCGGATCCCGGCCACGGTCACCCCTGCGCCTGATTCGACGTGCTGGGTCAACATCTGGTCCGGATCCATGCGGTAGATGTGGTCGGCCCCGAACACGAACATGTACTCCGGATTGGCATCCTCGACCAGGTTCAGGTTCTGGTAGATAGCGTCGGCCGAGCCGAGAAACCAGCGCTGGCCCAAACGCATCTGGGCGGGGACCGATGTCACATAGTTGCCCAACAGGGTTGACATCCGCCAGGTCCGGGAGACGTGGACGTTCAGAGAGTGGCTTTTGTACTGGGTCAGCACGACGATCCGCCGCTGACCGCCGTTCACCAGGTTGGACAGGGCAAAGTCGATCAGGCGGTAATGCCCCCCGAAGGGGACGGCCGGCTTGGCCCGATCCCGGGTCAGAGGCATCAAGCGCTTGCCTTCTCCTCCGGCCAGGACGATCGAGAGGAGATCAGCTCGCCGGCGGGCCATGGTGCTTCCTCACACCTTCTCGTCTGTCGATGGGACCATGAATAATGCCGAAAGCGGCGGCAACGTCAAGACCAGCGACTGGTCGTGGCCCTGGTGCACTCCCGCTTCGGTGAAGAGAGTGCCGATCGGGCCTTGCCCGGTGCCGCCGTACCGAGGATGGTCACTCGACGCCACCACCTTCCATGCTCCCGCCTCGGGCACCCCGACCCGATAACGATCCCAGGGCACGGGCGTGAAGTTCAGGAGCACCAGGACCGGGCGACAACCGGGAGCCAGGCGCAGGAAGGCGAGGGCGGCCCGCTGATGATCATCGGCCTCGACCCATCGAAAGCCCCCGGCATCATGATCGGCCCGATGGAGAGCCGGCTCGCTCTTCAGGAGCCGGTTGAGGGTGTCCACCCAATCGGAGATCTGGCGGTGGACCGGAGAGCTGAGCAGGTCCCAGTCGAGGGCGGCTTCATGGTTCCACTCCCGCCATTGACCGAATTCGCCCCCCATGAACAAGAGCTTTTTGCCCGGCGTGGCCCACATGTAGCCGTAGAGGGCCCGCAGGCCCGCAAAGGGCCGCCAGTCATCGCCCCATTGCTTGCCGAGCAGAGACCGCTTGCCGTGGACCACCTCGTCGTGGGATAAAGCCAGGGTGAAGCGCTCGGATCCCGCATACAACCCGCGAAACGTCAGCAGCCGGTGGCTGTCGGGGTGTGACCGAAAGAGCGGGTCGAGCCGGCAGTAACGAAGCGTGTCATTCATCCACCCCATGTCCCACTTGTAGTGGAACCCGAGGCCACCCCATTCCGGCAACCCGGTGACATGAGGCCATGAGGTGGATTCCTCGGCGATCACGGCCACCCCGGGAAACCGCTGCCGGGTTCCGGTGGTCAGTTTCCGCATCAGCTCGATGGCTCCCAGGTTCTCGCGCCCCCCATGCGGGTTGGGGATCCACTCCCCCTCCTTGCGCGAGTAATCGAGGTAGAGCATGGAGGCGACGGCGTCGACCCGCAGCCCATCGGCGTGATACCGCTCGAGCCAGAAGCGGGCCGAGGAGAGAAGGAAGCTGTGCACCTCGGGCCGGTCGTAGTTGAAGATGTAGGAGCTCCAGTCGGGGTGAAAGCCGCGCCGGGGGTCGGGATGCTCATAAAGGTGGGTCCCGTCGAACAGCCCGGGGCCGTGCGGATCGGTAGGAAAGTGGGAAGGCACCCAGTCGAGGATCACCCCGAGGCCGTGTTGGTGCATGTGGTCGATCAGGAACATCAAATCCTCGGGATCGCCGTAGCGGGCGGTGGCGGCGAAGTAGCCGGTCCCCTGGTAACCCCATGATCCGTAGAAGGGATGCTCCATCACCGGGAGGAGCTCGATGTGGGTGAATCCGCGGTCGAGGACGTAGTCGGTCAGGGGCTGGGCGATCTCCCGGTAGCGGACGCGGCCATGAGCGCGCCACGAACCGAGATGCAGCTCGTAGATCGAAATCGGTGAGGCGGGGTCGAGCTGGCGGGTCCGGTCGGCCATCCATTCCTGGTCGGCCCACTGGTGGCGAAGGCTCCACAACCGGGAGGCGGTGGCGGGAGGAGTCTCGGCGGTGAGGGCGTAGGGATCGGCCTTATCGACCGCCCCGTACCCGTTCTTGGGCGTGATCCGGTACTTGTAGGCCGCGCCTCTGGCCAAACCCTCGATCCTCGTTTCCCAGAGCCCTGTCCCGATCGCCGTCATCGGGCTGGCATCCGGCGCCCACTCATTGAACTCCCCGATCACCGCGACCCTGGCGGCGTTGGGGGCCCACACCCGGAAGGTCGCGCCATTCGAGTCGAGATGACTACCGAGGATCTCGTAAAGCGCGTCGTGGCTGCCCTCGGCCAGGAGCCACCGGTCGTCTTCGTTGATCGGTCGGGCCACGCGACGACGGTAATAGTGACTGGCTGGGCCGTGAAGGTGATGCCCCAGGGACGGCGGAGAGGGCCCGGCGCCCGCCTATCGGGCCGGGCTGCCCGGTAGCTCGGCCGTGCTCACCATGGGCTGAACGGGGATGGGTCGAGGCCGCTTGAAGGCAAGGTGGCCCCAGGCCGCCGCGGCCAGGCAGGCCACCCCTCCCACCAGTACGGCCGCCCGGGCCCCAAAAGTGTCGCCGACCCATCCGATCAGGGGTCCACCGAAGGGAGTGCTCCCCATGAAGACCATGGCCTGAAGGGCGAGCACCCGCCCTCGGTAGGCAGGATCGGCCAGGAGCTGGACGATGGCGGTGGACGAGGTCATGAAACCGACACTTCC
>DATHSX010000455.1:0-3342 GCA_035463935.1 Acidimicrobiia bacterium
CTTCACTAGGCCCTCCCCCGCACCGTGACGAGCCGCCCGGCCAGGTAGTCCTGCATGGTGCGTCCCTCGGAGCCGGGGCTGTTGGCGGTGGCCCCCGACCACACGCCCAGGCCGTTGAGCCCGCCCCGTTCGGCGAGCGTGATCCTCACCAGGGTTTCCTTCGGAACGGTATTGATGGCGTGGTTGTCAACATCGAAGCCGAAAACGAAACCCATGCCGGCTGCCCGCTTGTGGAAGAGCGTGTCGGTTTGATGCATGGGCGGGGCCCAGCCCCGGGTGATCGATTGCTGGCTGCCGTGCCTGAAGCTGGCTTGATACCCCGTTTCGCTCAGCGCCCGCCCGTCGGGTCGGTTCTGCTGCGCGGCCACAGTGCGGGGAGTGGCCATGTAGAAGGCGTGCTTGAGCATGGTTACCCCGGGCGGATAGGCCGGGTTGTAGGTGACGCGGGCCATGAGCCGGGCGGCCTGATAGAAGAGGTCATCGGGAGAAGCCCCGACGTAGGGACGGTCGGCGGGATTGGCATCGACCCACACCCAATCGCCGTTCTCCACTCCCAGGGCCCGGCCATCGACGGGGTTGACATGGAGCTGCGCGTCACCCACCCCGGGCATGCGCCGCTCCTCGCGATAGGGATCGCCGAAGTTGGAGCTCCAGATCCAGTTCCAGTCGGTCACCGCCCACGAGGAGTGAACCGAGTGCCGCGACTTGGGTGTGAGACACGTGAAGGTGAGGCCCTGCTCGAACAGCGGATTGACGGTGCGCTTGACGTCCGCCCAAGCCATCTTGATGTTCCGCACCTGCCGGCGGTCAGGGTCGGGGTCGTCGGGCCGGATCCCGTAGTCGCGAGGACGCAGATAGGGGCTGGTTGACACGATTACGTTGGGCAAATAGGGAGTTGCCTCCACGGCCTCGCGGTGGACGATCAGGTTCTCGCCGTATTCGATCGCCTCCGGGAGGTCGCAGTAGGCGTTGAGCCGGCCGGTGTCGGTATAGAAAGGCAGGCTGTCGTGGACCTGCTCCCAGAAGGGGATGCGGGGATATGTGCGGTACTGCATGAGAGCCCCGCCCGGCTCGCCGTACTTGCCGGCCATGATGTCGGCCACCGTGTAGCCCTCGGTCGTGAGGGAGCCCTTGAGAACCCGGTCGATGTAGACCTCGGGCCGCTCGGCAAAGGCGAAGTAGTCAGCGAATCGCCCATCTCCGGTGACGCTGGCCAGCGCTCTCGCCACCCCGGCGAAAACTCCGATGTCGTCCCGGGTGTCGTAGAGCGGCGGGATCGCCCCCTTCCAGATCTGCAGGAAGGGATTCGAACAGGAGCCGGCCATCTCCAGGGTCTCGAACTCGAGCCAGCTGTTGACCGGGACGATGACGTCGGCGAACTCCGCCGAGCCGGTCCATTCCATCTGCTGGTCGACGATCAGGTCCACCCTGGGGTTGACCCGGTGCACCAACTGATAGGCCCATTTGGCCTGGTTGATGAGGTTGGCGTTGTTGTACCAAAGCACCTTGGTGGGGGTGGAGAGGTGGGAGCGACCCGTGAAGACCTTGCGCCCCTCCTCGGGGGTGTCGACCACCAGTGGACGGTCCCCGTAACCCCAATAGCTGGTCTCCTCGCCCAGGATGTAGTGGTGGGTGTCGGCGAAGCGGTAGCCGGCGGTTTCGTCCATCACCGGGAAGAAGGGATTCTCGTTGACGTAGCCACCCACGCCCGGGCCGAACCACGGGGCGGCGTGGAAGATGCCGCCCTTGTAGTTGCCGGCCCAGGTGCTCACCCCGGTTCCTGGTTGGCCGATCTGGCCGGTGAGCATGGCCACCAGGTAGGTGGCCCGGTTGTGCAGGGTGGCGTGGAAGTAGTGATTGACCCCCTCCCCGATGTGGATGGCCATCGGGCGGATCACGGCGACGTCATCGGCCAGGCGCTGGAGCAGGTCCAGGGGAGACCCGGTGATGTCTGCGGTAGTGGCCAGGTCATAGTCGGCCAGGTGTTCTCTGTAAAGGTTGAAGATGGTGGCGACCTCGACCTCGGAACCATCGACCAGTGATGCCGTGCCCCTCCAATCGAGGGTGGGATCGATGCCCCGTTCCACCATCCGGTCCCCCACGTCTTCTCTGGTGATCGCGCGCAGGGTCCCCGAGGACTCGCGAACCATCCTGTCGCCGATCTGTTCGTACTGCTCCGGCGTCAGCGCGTGTAGGGCGAAGCTGGGTCCGGTCGGATCGAGGCCGGGGCGATAATCGGCGAAGACCTGCTCGGGCCGAAGCAACCGGAGGGTGTCGGTTCGGACCAGGAGGGGAAGATCGGTGAAGCGCAGGACGAACTCCCGGTCGTAGGCCTCCCGGTCGATCAGCTCCCTGGCGAGATACAAGAAGATGGCGGTGTCTGACAACCCGGGGCGGACCGGGATCCAGTAGTCCGACTTGGAGGATTGCGGCCCGTATTCGGGGACGATCGAGACGATCTTCCCTCCCCGCTCCATGATCTCGTGGAACCAGTGGCTGTCGGGCATCTTGTTTTCGACCAGGTTTTTCCCCACCTGGATGTGGAGTCGGGTGCGGCGGAGATCGTTGAAGTCGACCTCGGAGGTCTGCAGCCCGGTGACGAACGGGATCCCCGGTGCCTGGTCGCCCCGCCAGGTGTATTCCGACCAGTCGCGGGCTCCCACCGCCTCCTCGGCCCCCACCCCCCGCACATAGGCGTCGAGCAGTGCCAGGACCGTGGCGAAGCGGAACAACCCGAACTTTCCGGCGGCCCCATGAACGGGGAGAGAGGATCCGAACTTCATGGTTCGCACCCCGGACTCCTCCCAGTGCTCGAGCATCTCCGGTTCGTACCCGTCGGCCTCGAGAAGCCGGCGACGTCCCTCCGGGCCGGAGTAGGTACGGGCAATCGCCTCCAGACCGCGGGCGACGTAGTCATCGACCTCGGCCCAGGAGACCCGAACAAAGGTGTCATTGCCCCGGTCGTCGAACCGGTAGTTGGTCCGGAGGGCGGGATCGTCGGACAGCGATGGAAAGCCGTCGTCGGCCCATGCCTTCCAGCCGGCCCGGATCATGGGATAGCGAAGGCGGTAGGGCCCGTACAGACGCCGGTGCAGGGTGTACCCCTTGAGGCATCCGCGGGGATTCCAATGGACCGTCGACCGGTTTCCCTGGGGATCGCCGTAGTTGCCTCCGTCGTAGTTCTGCTCCAGACGCGTCACCACGCCGTTGCGGACGAATGCCCGCAGCCGGCACATGTGCGTGTCGTTGGGGGCGCAGATGACGGTGTGGCTCTCGTCGTAGGCGTACTGATCCCGGTAGATCCTTTCCCAATCCCGATTCGGATAGGTGAGGAGGGGGTTG
>DATHSX010000456.1:0-6936 GCA_035463935.1 Acidimicrobiia bacterium
AATCGAAGGCGGCGATCTGTTCGGTCGTGAAGGCGGGGTCCTCCTCCGATACGGCAAAATGAGTCCAGACGGCTTCCACGATGATCCCGCGACCCCGGGCGGCCGCGAGCAAACCCCCCAACTCGCCGGGTGGCGCACCGACGCGATGCATCCCGGTGTCGATCTTGATGTGGATCCGCGACGCCCCGGCGTCACCCAGGGCCTCGATGAAAGAGCGTCGATAGGCGCTGGGGGTCAATGCCCAGGCCACCACCGCCGCCGCATCGCGCTCTTCGGGTTCTGAGAGGAGCAGGATGGGGGATTGGATCCCGGCCTCGCGCAACCGGATCCCCTCTTCCAGCATGGCCACAGCCAGCCAGGTGGCCCCGGCCTCGAGGGCCGCCTCGGCCACCGGCACGTCGCCATGCCCGTACGCATCAGCCTTGACGACCGCGCACACCTGGGATGGGTCGAACAACCGTCCCAGTGAAGACACGTTACGACGAATGGCCCCGAGATCGATCTCGGCCCACGAGGGCCTCACACCGTCTTCCCCACTTGCTCGAGAAGGCCGATGGCGGTGACGGTCGCGGTCCGGGCCAGGTCTGCTCCCGCCCGCCCATGCCAGTAGGCAGCGGACCTTGCGGCCGCCACGGGCTTTAGCCCGGCGGCCAGCAATGCCGCCACCATTCCCGCCAGAACATCGCCGGTGCCGATGGTGGCAAGCTCCGGGCCGCCGGTGTCGACCACCCAGGGGCTGGTGCCGTCGGTGACGATGGTGGGATTGCCCTTGAGGAGCACCGTGGCTTGCAGCGACCGGGCCAGGTCGCCCGCTCCCGGATATGACGGCGATTTCCCGGTGATCCTGGTGAACTCGCCGGCATGTGGGGTGAGGACCAGACCGCCGCCGCCGGGTTCGGTCCCGACTCCGTCCAGGGCATCGGCGTCGACTACCACCGGGCCTTGCCAACGCCCGAGCAGGCGAGCCACCAGCTCGTCATGTCCCTTGCCCAGCCCGGGCCCGACGACGAGGACGTCGAAGCGATCGGGTAGTTCCTCAGTCGTGTAGTGGAGCAGTTCGGGGGCGGCGGCCGCCGCCACCTGAAAGGCTTTGTTCGGGACAGCCACCCCCACTGCCCCCGCTCCGAAACGGAGCGCCGCCCGGCCGGCCATGATCGCGGCCCCGGTCATACCCGGCGAACCACCGACCACCAGTACCGAACCGGCCGACCATTTGTGGGCGCGCCGCACGCGCCGGGGCCGGGGAGCATCAGTCTCCTCACAGAGGAGCAACTCCGCACTCCCCCCCTTCAGCCCGATATCGGCGACGGTCACCCGGCCCGTGTGATCGGGACCGGCCCCGAGCACATGGCCGGTCTTGTGGGCGTGGAAGGTCACCGTTTGCTGGGCACGAAAGGCCGCCTCCTCGACCTCGCCGGTTCCCGGATCGAGCCCGCTGGGGACGTCGACCGCCAACACTGGCGCGTCAACCTCCATCCAGTCCTTGACCACCGCAGGCAGCCCGGACCTCCAGCCCCCACCGAACAGGGCATCGATGACCAGGTCGGTTCGATGGGGAGAGACCATTGGCGAGATGGGAACGGCGCTCGCGTGGGCCCGGCCCCGCATCGCCAGCGCCGGCCGGGTTCGGGGGTCGGCCAGGGCCAGCACCCCCACGCCCACCCCGCGCTGGCGGAGCAAGCGAGCAGCCACATAGCCGTCTCCTCCGTTGTTTCCCGGCCCGGCCAGGACGGTCACCCGGGTCCCGTAACCCGCCCCCATGCGCACCGCGGCCAGCGCCACGGCCCGGCCCGCCCTTTCCATCAGCACGTCGACCGCAACGCCCGCGCTGTCATCCAGACGGGCCGCCTCGGCAGGGGTGATCACCGGCCGCATGTCAGTGCTCCCCCACCGCCACGGCCATCACCAGAGCCGAAGTGTCGGTGTGGGTGATGGTCACGAGGACGCCGGTCACGCCCAAGAGGTCGGCCCGGGCGGCGGCCGAGCCTCTCAGCACGACCCGGGGCTGACCGCCTCCGGTGATCTCGATATCTCTCCAGCGGATACGGCGCCAACCGGTCCCGAGCGATTTCATCACCGCTTCCTTGCCGGCGAACCGGGCCGCGTAACGGCGGGCGGGCTTGGCGAAACGAGCGGCGTAGGACCGCTCGTGGTCGGTGAAGCATCGCTCCGCAAAGCGCGGGTACTTCTCCAGGAGTGATTCCACCCTGACTATCTCAGCGAGGTCGACACCGAGACCGACGATGCGCATCAGGAGACGGTAGTTAGTAACCGGTGGCCGGCAGCCAGTACGGCCAATGCCTACTGGGTACCAGCCACTGACTCACTCCACCGTCACCGTCTTGGCCAGGTTGCGGGGCTTGTCCACATCCAGGCCGCGGGCGGTAGCGATGTGATAGGCCAATAGTTGCAGCGGGACGACCGCGGTGACGGTACAGATCAGGTCGGGACCGCTCGGGACGGTCAGCACCTCATCCGCCACTTCGGCCGCTTCGTCTTCATGGCCCTGCTCGACCACCATCAGGATGGTCGCCCCCCGGGCCTTCATCTCCTGCATGTTGGATACGGTCTTGGCCCGTACATGGGTATCGGTCGCCACCCCCACCACCAGCACCCCCGGTTCGATCAGCGCAATCGGCCCGTGCTTCATCTCCCCGGCGGCATATCCCTCCGCCCGGAGGTAGGCGATCTCCTTCAGCTTCAGCGCCCCTTCCATCGCCACGGGGAAGTCGCCAGAGCGGCCCAGGAAGAACACATCGCGGGTGTTCGCCCATCCGGCCGCCAGGTCGGCGATATGCGGCGAGCTTTTCAGGGCCTCCTCGACGAGATCGGGCAGGGTGCGCAGCGCCCCGACCATGTGGGCGACGCTGCCTTCGTCGAGGCTTCCTCTGATCTGGGCCAGGTAAAGGCCGAGCAATTGCATCGCCACGAGTTGAGTGGTGAACGTCTTGGTGGCGGCCACGCCAATCTCAGGACCGGCGCGGGTGTAGAGCACTCCATCGCTTTCTCGCGCCAGCGCCGAATCGACCACATTCGTCACGCCGATCAGCATCGACCCCTGGGCCCGCGCGTACCTCACCGCGGCCAGGGTGTCGATGGTTTCACCCGATTGAGAAATGCCGATGACCAGCGAGTTGCGGTGGAGAACCGGGTCGCGGTAACGAAACTCCGAGGCGATTTCGATCTCGACGGGCAACCGGGTCCAACGTTCGATGGCGTATTTGGCCATCATCGCGGCGTGGTAGGAGGTGCCACACGCCACGACGAAGACCTTGTCGATTCCACGGAGCCGCGCCGGGTCCAGGCCCAGTTCCTCGAGCTTGACCCGCCCGTCGCTGCCGAGGCGCCCCCGCAGGGTGTCGGTGATGGCCCGGGGCTGCTCGTGGATCTCCTTCTCCATGAAGGTGGTGTAACCGCCCTTCTCGGCGGCTTCGAGATCCCACTCGATGGTCCGTTCGGCTACCTCGATCGGGTTCCCGTCGAGGTCGGTGATGAGGACGCGGTCGGGCCGCAACTCGACCACTCGATCGTCGTCGACCACCATCATCTGGCGGGTGTGCTCGAGAAAGGCGGGGATGTCGGATGCCAGGAAGTTCTCCCCCTCCCCCCGTCCGACGACGAGCGGGCTCCCCCGCCGGGCCCCGACCAGGAGTTGGGGGTCGGTGGCCCGCATCACCACCAGGGCCAGGGCGCCGTCCGCCCTCCTCATCACGCGCCGGACCGCTTCGGCCAAGGCCAGATCGGGCATCTCTTCGATCAGGTGGGCCACCACCTCGGTATCGGTGTCGGAGGCGAATTCGTGGCCCCGTTCGATCAGTTCCGACTTGAGTTCTGACCAGTTCTCGATGATGCCGTTGTGGACCACGATCACCTGGCCGAAGCAGTCCCGATGAGGGTGAGCGTTGAGGGTGTTCGGGGCGCCATGGGTGGCCCAGCGGGTATGGCCGATCCCGGTGGTGCCCTCGGGAGTAGGAGTCCGGGCGAGGGTGTGCTCTAGATCCGCGATCCGCCCGGCCTGCTTTACCACCGCGATCTCGCCCTCATTCTGGACCGCGATCCCGGCCGAGTCGTAACCGCGATACTCCAGTCGGGCCAAGCCCGGGATGAGCAGGTCGACCACCCGACGGGGGCCGACGTAGCCAACAATGCCGCACATGGAAGAGATTCCTTTCATGCTGCGACCGCGACGCTCTCGAATCACCGGCCTGGCACCGGTTGGTTCGATCACTCGGGAGTCCTCTGTTCCGGAGTCACCTCCGGGTTTTCATACTCCCGTCACGACCGTGAAGGCCGGGAAGGCATCCGCCGAATCTTTCGATGACCTTCCTCCTCGTCACCTCCTGCCCTTGCTCTTGGAGTCTTCGGGCTCGGGAGGCCAGGCGCTGTCTCTTGGCGAGCGTTTTGGTCGAGTCTGCCGGTAGGTACAACCCTTTCTCTCACGTGGTCGCCAGCTCGTTGGCCACCACTTCAGCCAGGCGATCAGCGTAGCTGGCGGCCACCTCTTTGCTGGGCGCTTCCACCATGACCCGAACCACGGGCTCGGTGCCCGAAGCCCGCACCAGCACCCGGCCATCTTCCTTCAACTCCCCTTCGGCCCTTCGCACCGCGGCCCAGACCGCCTTGGCGTCATCGAGTCGCGCCCCCCGGCCGACCGTCACGTTGCGGAGGACCTGTGGATACTCGACCATCGCCTGGCTGCGCAGTTGGCGAAGCTCCAGGCCGGTGCCGGCAACGACGTCGAGGAGCCTGACTGCGGTAAGCAGACCGTCTCCGGTCCGGCCCTTGTCCAGGAAGATGATGTGGCCCGACTGTTCACCTCCCAGCACCGCCTTGCGGGCCTGCATGGCCTCGAGTACGTAACGGTCTCCCACCTTGGTCTCAACGAGCTCGATCTCGGCCTCCGCTAGGGCCCGGCGGAAGCCGAGGTTCGACATCACGGTGGCCACCACCACATTCCCCTTCAGCCTGCCCTGACTCTTCCAGTGGCGGGCGATGATCGCCATGATCACGTCGCCGTTGAGCGGCTCCCCGTCCTCATCGAAGGCGAGCAGGCGATCGGCGTCGCCATCGAAGGCCAGGCCGATGCGGCCGTTGACCTTCGAGGCGAGGAATTCTGGATGGGTGGATCCACAGCCCAGGTTGATGTTGGTCCCGTCCGGTTCCACGGCCCATTCCTCCACCGAAGCCCGCAGCTTCCTCAACAAGGCGGGGGCGGCCTGAAAAGCAGCCCCATTGGCGGCATCGATCACGACTTCGAGGCCGCGATAGGAGTACTTGGCGGTCGCCGCCAGGAACTTCACATACCGATCAAAGGCGGTCCGGTCGGTGAACCGGGTGCCGATGCCCGGTCCGGTCGGAATGCGGATGCTCGCGGAGCGAAGCCGGAACTCGATTCTGTCCTCGTCCTCATCGCTCAGCTTGGTGCCTTTGCTGGAGAGAAGCTTGATCCCATTGTCCGCGGCCGGGTTGTGTGAGGCCGAGACCACCGCACCCATGGTGGCCCCGGTGTCAGAAGTCAGATAGGCGATGGCCCCCGACGGCAATACCCCGACATCGACCGTGTCGACTCCCGCCGAATGGAATCCGGCCTGAAGTGCCAACGAGAGCATCTCGCCCGAGCGACGGGTGTCGCGCCCGACCACCACGGGACCGATGGAGAGAGCCAGCCCTGCCGCCCGGCCGATTTCGAGGGCCAGTTCGGGAGTCAGTTCGAGGTTGGCGATGCCACGGACACCGTCGGTGCCGAACAAGCGGCGGCCGCCCGCCAGCAGAGGGTTGGGTCTTCTCTCCGGCCACTCGACGTCGGGCAAATCAGCGCCTTGCCTAGGGCGTTGGTGGCTGGGCTCTCGCCGGCTCAACGCTTCGTGTACTGGACCGCCCGTCGCGCCTTGCGCAAACCGTACTTCTTGCTCTCCACAGCCCGGGCGTCACGAGTCAACAATCCCGCCTTCTTGAGAGCCGGCCGCAGCTCGGCGTCGTACTCGATGAGGGCCCGGGCGATTCCCAACCGCAAGGCATCGGCCTGGCCATTGACCCCACCCCCTTCCATGGTGGCATCGACATCGAAGCGGCCCTGGGTCTGGGTGATCTGCAGCGGCTCCATCACTCGTATCCGCATGGCCATGGTGGGGAAATAGTCCTCCAGCGCCCGCCCATTGAGCACGACCCGCCCGGCACCGTCACGGAGTCGCACCCGGGCAACTGCCTCTTTGCGCCGGCCTACCGTCTGAGCATGAGGCTTGGCCATCAGCTCTCCACCTTTCTCGCGTCCAGTTCGAGGCTTTGGGGTTGCTGGGCGAGGTGCGGATGGTCGGGGCCCCCGTACACCTTCAGCTTGCGAATCATCTGCCTACCTAGCTTGTTCTTGGGGAGCATGCCCCGTACCGCTCGTTCGATCACCGCTTCGGGTCTCCGCTCGCGAAGGTTCGCGAAGGACTCTGCCTTCAACCCGCCCGGATATCCGGAGTACCGGTAATAGATCTTCTCCTGGCTCTTCTTGGACGTGACCGCCACCTGCGAGGCGTTGACCACAACCACAAAGTCGCCTGTGTCCAGATGAGGGGCGAAAATGGGCTTGTGCTTGCCCCGCAGAAGGATCGCTACCTGGGTGGCGAGGCGGCCGAGGGGCATCCTGGCCGCATCGATCACCCACCACTGGCGGCTCACGTCTGCGGCCTTGGGCGCAAATGTCTTGTTGCTTTTCATTGCTGAGGTGACTCCGGACGGCCAGAACGAGTCGACGCGCCTGGCGGGCATGACAGGTAACGGGCTCCCGAGTGGAGCCAGGACATGATATCGGCGCCGCCGACGTGGGCCAAACCGGGTCGGGAGGGCGAGCGCGATTCCGGTCAGGGCGAGGGGGTTGCCCCGGCGATCGCCTCACTCAGGTCTGCCAGCACCAGGGCGGTGTGCTCGTCTATCTCCTCGCGGGGAACC
>DATHSX010000457.1:0-4736 GCA_035463935.1 Acidimicrobiia bacterium
AATGTAGCAATTTCTCCTGTCAGGGACTAGTGGTATGGCCCACCGAGGAGGTGGCCACCTTGGTCTTCCGGGACCAGATGAACCAGACCCCGATGACCCCGGCCAGGGCGAGGACGGTGCGGAGGACCCTGTCATCGACCAGCACCACGATCGAGAAGCCAAGAGAAGCCAACACCGCCAGCGACACCAACAGCTTGGTTCGGATCGAAAAGCCATCGCTTCGATAACCCCGGATCACCCGGCCGAAGACCGGATGAGACACCAGCCAGTCGTGGAATCGGTCCGAGGAACGGGCGAAAAAGAAGGCGGCGAGGATCACGAAGTCGAAAGTGGGAATTCCCGGCAACCAGGACAAATAGGCCATACCGACGCAGAGGATGCCGAGGGCGAAGTAGAGGGACCGCAGCACCCGGCTGCGGGGCTTGTGGACCCGGGTGGCTTCGGCCATGGGCCGGAGGCTATCGCCCGGGTTGCCAACAGCTAGTCGGGACCCGGGCCGGCAGGCTATTTTCCTCCGGGTGGGTACCGCCCCACCCCAGACTCCGAGGAGTTATCGATGCCGATCGTCACAACCGAGAAGTACCGCCAGATGCTGGAAGAGGCCCGTGCAGGCGGTTACGCCTACCCGGCCATCAACGTCACCGGTAGTGAAACGCTGAACGCCGCCCTGCGCGGCTTCGCCGAGGCCGAATCGGACGGGATTGTCCAGATCTCGACGGGCGGTGCCGAGTTCCTATCGGGCGCGACGGTAAAGGACATGCCCTCTGGGGCAACTGCCCTCGCCGAGTACGCGCACGTTGTGGCCGACAGGTATCGCGTCAACATCGCCCTCCATACCGACCATTGCCAACCCGAGAAAGTTGACGCATATATCCGGCCCTTGTTGGCGAGGAGTGCCGACCGACGCCGGGGAGGGCAGGGTCCCCTTTTCCAGAGCCACATGCTGGACGCCTCCATGCTTCCGCTCGAGGAGAACCTGGCTCTGGCGCGCCAATTGCTGGACGAGTGCTCCTCGGTGGGCTCTCTGCTCGAACTGGAGATCGGCATCGTCGGTGGGAAGGAGGACACCATGGACCATGAAGGGATGGACTCTGCTCGCCTTTACACCTCCCCGGGAGACATGGTCCGCACAGCAGAAGTGCTCGGGGCGCCTGACGAGCATCGCTACCTTCTGGCCGCAGTGTTCGGCAACGTGCATGGTGTCTACAAGCCGGGTGCGGTACAGCTCAGACCGGCGATACTGCGCGACGGCCAGACCGCCATGGAGGAGCGGTTTGGTTCCGGGGGACGCCACTACCTCGTCTTCCACGGTGGTTCCGGATCCAGCCTCGAAGAGATACGCGAGACACTCGGTTACGGGGTGGTAAAGATGAACATAGACACCGATACCCAGTACGCCTTCACCAGGCCCATCGCCGATCACATGCTCACCAACTACACGGGGGTGCTCAAGGTCGACGGAGACGTCGGCGACAAGGCCGCATACGACCCGCGGGCATACATGAAGAAGGCGGAGCAGGGTATGGCCGCCAGAGTGACCCTGGCATGCTCGGACCTGTTGTCGGCCGGTCGCACCATCGGCTGACGTGACCGAACCTCCCCGCCACATCACCTGGGCCCGCTCCGACCGGTTTGTGCCCCGCGCCTTCATCAGACCGTTCGTTCGTTTTGCCGACACCGAGGCCTCGTCGGGGATCGTGCTCGTCGCGGCGGCCGCCGCCGCCCTGATCTGGGCCAACCTCGCCGCCGAGAGCTACGCGACCGTGTTTGAGACCGTGTTGCGGGTCGATTTCGGTCCCCTCCACTTCGAGGAAACCCTGCACGAGATCATCAACGACGGGTTGATGGCGGTGTTCTTCTTCGTGGTGGGACTGGAGATAAAGCGGGAGTTGGTGGTGGGGGAGTTGCGCGACCCCAAAGCCGCGATGCTGCCGGTCATCGCTGCCCTGGGCGGGATGGTCGCCCCGGCTCTGATCTACCTTCTGGTGGTCGGTGGTTCAGGAGAGGCAGGGCGCGGCTGGGGAATCCCGATGGCGACCGACATCGCCTTTGCGGTGGGAGTGCTTGCCCTGGTGGGGCGCCGGGCGCCGGCGGGAGCCAAGCTGTTTCTCCTGTCTCTGGCCATCGCAGACGACATTGGCGCCATCGTGGTCATCGCCCTCTTCTATACCGCGGACCTGTCGCTGCTATGGCTGGGCGGAGCCCTGGGCGGGCTCATCGTGATTTGGGGAGCGAGCCGGGTGGGGGTCCGGGCCTTCAGCTTCTACGCCCCCCTCGCGCTGGTGGTCTGGTTGGCAACCCTCGAGTCGGGGGTCCATGCCACCCTGGCGGGGGTGGCGCTTGGTCTGTTGACTCCCGCCCGGCCTTTCTATGACCTGACCGAGTTCCATCGCCGGGGCCGACCGATCCTCGACAGTCTGCTCACCGAGGACGACGACGTCATCGAGCGGGAACAGGCCGATCACACTCTGATGACCATGGCCGAGGTATCCCGCGAATCGGTCGCTCCCCTGGCCCGCATCCTTCATCACCTCGAGACCTGGTCCTCCTTTGGAGTGGTACCTCTCTTTGCCCTCGCCAATGCGGGTGTGGTGTTTGCGGGTGGCTCACTATCCGCAGGGCTGACCAGCCGGGTGGGGCTGGGCGTTGCCCTGGGTCTGGTGGCCGGCAAGTTGGTCGGCATATCAGCCTTCACCCAAGCTGCGGTGAAGCTCGGGGCCGGACGGCTGCCGAACGGGATGACCCTCCACCATCTCCTCGGAGTGGCGACCGTGGCCGGAATCGGGTTCACCGTTTCCCTCTTCATCACCGAGCTGGCTTTCTCCGATCCTGGACTGCTCGAGGCCGGCAAGTTCGGTGTGTTCGCCGCATCGGCCGTGGCGGCCCTCGGCGGGTGGCTGATCCTGCGGTCGGCTCCGGTGGTCTCCGATGAAGGGTGAACCACTCGTGTCGGCGGCGCCGATGGGACAGTTCCGGTCTGGCCCCCAGGCGAGGCACCGGCCCCATGCCGGAATGGTGCAGCCGGCTGGGCCCACTCCTCTCCGGTTGGGATGGGCTAGCGTCGGGGGCTGGCCTGCAGAGCCCCATTAGCCTCTTCTCAGATGAATCCCCCGAGCCAGCTCCCCTGCACCGATTGTGACGGCACCCTTCACCTGATCAGCCTGCTCGCCCCCGATGAGCTCCTGGAGCCCGGAAGCGTGCTGGCCTATCGCTGCGACTCCTGTATGGAACGATTCGACCTGGTCTGGGAAGAGCCGCAGACCGGGGCGGACGGCACCTGAACCCGACCGGCCGGGGCCCTCTCATGCCCGGGAGAAAGGCGGGGGCCCCGGCCAGTTCAGGCGGCGCGACGCACCGACACTGTCTGACCACTCGCCGAGGGCAAAGGGCTGACACCCAGCAGGTGCTCGCCCAGCGAGATGAGGGTCCGGCCTAGGCGGTCCCGCATCGGATGGGCCTGCTCTAGAGGCGCCCGGCAGTTGGCCTGACGCTCGATCTCGAGCTGTCGGGCGGCGACGTAGGCAAACATCATGGCGGTCATCTCTGGACTCCTTGGGTCTGGGCTCCCTGGCTCTGGCTGTCGGTTGACGGGCTCAGGTACTCGTCGAGCAACGCCCGAATGTCAGGCAGGGACTCGAGGCGAAGGCTGTAGGTGGAGACATGGTCAGCGCCGAGCTGGACCCGCACCAGCCCAGCCGCCCGGAGGACTCCCATGTGATGGAAGACCGTGGACTTGGCCATCCCCAGATGCTCGGTGAGCTCGGGCAGCGTGGCCGGACTTTCGGCCAAGCGCCGCAGCAGCCGCATCCGCTTCTCGTCGCCCAGGGCTCTATAGACGGCCAGCAGCCACGACGGTGGCGCTTGCGGATCGCAGACCAGGGCCTCTTCGGAGACCGGATAACAGACGACCAGGGAATCGTTCCGATCGGTGATCACGGTCCACGGGCGCAGCGAGACGCTGGGCACGAGGATGAGGCGTCGGATCCCGGGAGGCAACTCGTAGGAGATCCCGTTGGTGAAGGTCTCGATCAGTTCCCGGGGGGAGGGTGTGCTGGCCAGGATCTGTTCTTTGGCGGCAGCGTCTCGCTCGAGAGCCCCTCCCCACTCTTCCTCCAGGCCGGCAAACCCCTCCGCCCGCACCCTCCGCAGCACGTCAGAGATCTGTGGAAGCAGGCGATCGGCGGGAACCTCGAGGAATCTGGTCACTCGCTCGCACCAGTCCTCGCTGAAGTCGCGCGAGCGACCGTGGGCGAGGACGGCGGCTATGGCCCCGGCGTCGCCGCGGGCGGCCGCCTCCCGCACGGCGGGATCGAGATCCCAGAGCTTCTCGGACAACAAATCGGCTCGCAGGGCCACCGGGTCGGCCGCATCGAGCCAGCGCAGAACCGCGTCGATAGAGTGCTCGCCGGGAATTCCGGCGATCAGGGGAATCAGCGCTACCCACAGCTCGCCATAGGCTGAGGCTGCCACCGCCATCTGCTGGGTTTCATCGCTCAGCTTCGTTCGAAATTCTTCGAACCACTTCTTGCCAAGCGAATGCTCCCGGGACTTGTCATCTCCCCCGAAGGTCGACCAAATGGTGAGGAGCAGGTCGTAAACCGGAGAGACTTCAAGGTCGACGGTCACCCGCCGCGAGCGGACCGAGGAGAGGTCGTGCAGGGTGTTGTCCGGGGTCATGAGATCTGCCTCTTGTGTTCGATGTGAATCGAACTATACGAATTCTGTGGCAGATGTCA
>DATHSX010000458.1:0-2437 GCA_035463935.1 Acidimicrobiia bacterium
CGTGGGCGGGTCTTGTCGTGGCGGGCATGGGCATCGTCACGTTGTGGACCGCCATCGACCTGACCGGGTTGTTCGTGACGGCAGGAGCCGTGGTGCAGGTTGGTGAGTTGGCCGCTTCCGGGGCAGTGCTTGGTGCTTTTCGGGCCGCGGTGGACCGGCGCCGCCTGACCCGCCGGGTCTTGATTCTGGCTCTGCTGGCCGCAGCCGCGGGGATCCTTGCGCAGAACCTTATGAGCCCAGGGCCATGAGGATCTCTTCGGGTTGCAGGGCATGTGGCCCGCGGTCTGGCTCGTGCTAGCCATGCGGGAGTTGGAGAAGCGCCGGGTAGAGGAATGCCGGCTGGATCCGACGTTCGCTCTCGCCGAGTTCGGGGAAGCCGAGCGGTTCCTGGAAGACCGCGGTCTTCTCACTCTCACTCCATGCTGCTCATTACCGAGCCTGTTTGGGGCCTGCCACGAGGAGATGGCCAGCCCGGGCAAACCCGGCTTCGGCCAGTGGCCGAAGACCCGCTGGTGGTGGGGTGAGAAGCTCGAGGAGAGCCCGGGGGTGATGACGACCAAGCTCCATCGGGGCAAGACGCTCTACCTGGCGCCCCGACTGACGAAGTTGGTTGACCCCCTTTCCCGTTTAGAGCTTGCCCGGGCCGAAGCCGGGCAGTATGGCCCGTTAGCGGCGCGGTTACTGACCCATCTGGCGTCGGCGGGGCCCTCCACGACAGACGACCTGAAGCTGGAACTCGGCCTGGCAGCCGGCGACTACCAACGGGTGCGGCGGACACTCGAGAGCCGCGGCGCCATCGTGTCCAGACGCATCACCGTCGCAGCCGAGCGCGGTGGGCACCGCCACATGAGCAACCTCATGCGCTGGGATCAGGCGGTCGACGAGGCTTCGGGCCATCCGGACGATGCTCTCGTCCAGTTGCTCGGCGCCGTGGTAGAAGCGGCGGTATTGATTCCCGAGGGCGAGGCGCGCCGTGCCCTGACCTGGATGATCCCGAAACAAGTCCTCGAGCGCTCGATTGCCGAGGGGCGGGTCCGGGCGGTATCCAGGGACCTGCTGGCCGCACCGATGAGCTGACCTGGTGACAGCGCGCGGGCATGGACTCCCGAAGCCCCGGAAACCTAGGCGCCGGGGGCTCCTCGACGGAGAGGATGTGGTTGGACCAGCCTGACGCGACCGACCCACGTGCCATCGACCAACCAACGCCATAATCAAGGGGTGCCAGAACGCAGACGCGTCTCTGCGGCGACCGTCATCCTGGGGGCGGCGAGCGTCGGGCTGCTGTTGTCGCCGACCAGCCCGCAAGAACGGGTGACCTTGGTCGAGGTCGATGGCGTCATCACACCCGTCGTGGCCGACTACATCGAGGACGCGGTGCAGGCCGCGCAAAGTGATGGTTCCCAGGCCCTGGTGGTCACCCTGGACACGCCGGGCGGGCTGGACACCTCGATGCGCGACATCGTTGAGGCGTTCCTCAACGCCGAGGTGCCGGTGATCGTCTACGTCAGTCCCGAAGGGGCCAGAGCTGCCTCGGCCGGGACTTTCATAACCATGGCGGCTCACGTCGCAGCGATGGCCCCGGCGACTTCGATTGGCGCGGCAACGCCGGTCGATCTGCAGGGTGGTGAGATCACCGACAAGATCATCAACGATGCCGCTGCCTTTGCCGTCTCGGTGGCTGAACGCCGCAACCGGGATGTCGAGTTCGCCGAGCAGGCGGTTAGAGAAGGTCGCTCAATCACGGCGCGGCAGGCCGTGGCGGCTGGAGTGGTGGATCTCATCGCCGACGATCTGGACGATCTCCTTTCTCAGGTCGACGGCCGGCAGATCGAGTCTCTGGGGAGGGTGCTGACGACCGGTGATGCCTCGGTCACGCGACGCGAGATGGGGCTCTTCCGTTCGGTGCTGGGTACGCTGGCCGATCCGAACCTTGCCTTCATCTTCCTATCGATTGGTACCTTGGCCATCATCTACGAGGCAGCCAACCCCGGCCTGGGCTTCGCGGGGATCGCCGGTGTCATCCTGCTACTGCTGGCTTTCTTCGCCCTGAGCGTTTTACCCGTGCGGGGTACGGGCGTCGCCCTCTTCGTCCTGGGAATAGGCCTGCTGGTGGCGGAGCTCTTCGTGCCTGGAGTCGGGGTCCTGGCCGCCGGCGGAACAATTGCCCTCATGCTCAGCGGCCTGTTCCTCTTCGAGGGCGATATACGGGTAAATCCCGGCGTGCTCTGGCCCAGCGCGGTCGTGTTGGGGGCAAGCAGTCTTGTCGCCGGCCGGGCGGCACTCAAGGCCCGGATGCAGCCGCCCACGAGCGGTGCGGAGACCATGATCGGCAAGATGGTCACCGTGACCAGGATGGGAGACGACGCTTCCGCCTTTCTGGAGGGCACCTGGTGGGAAGTGAGGACGCGGGGAAGCGAGCTAAGACCAGGGGCGGTGG
>DATHSX010000459.1:0-2178 GCA_035463935.1 Acidimicrobiia bacterium
GGCAAGAGACTGCTCATCACCGGCATAACCACCGACGACTCGATTGCTTTCCACGTCGCCCGGGTGGCTCTGGCGGAGGGAGCCGAGATTGTCGTCACCAACTTTGGCCGGGGGCTTCGTCTGACCGAGCGGGCGGTCCAACGCTTGCCCCAACCCCCTCCGGTTCTGGAGATGGACATCACCAACGACGAGCACGTGGCCGCCGTGGTGTCCGACCTTGCCGCCCGCTGGGGAAGCATTGACGGAGCCCTCCACGCCATAGCCTTCGCCCCGGCCGATGCTCTGGGGGGGAACTTCCTCCACACTCCGGGGGAGTCGGCTGGCACCGCCTTCATGACCTCGGCCTTCTCTTTCAAGACACTGGCCGTGGCGATGCTCCCCCTGCTCGAGAAGGCGGGCGGCGGCTCGCTGGTTGCGCTCGACTTCGACAACACCATGGCCTGGCCGGCATACGACTGGATGGGGGTAGCCAAGTCGGCCCTGCAGTCGATTTGCCGGTATCTGGCCCGGGACCTGGGCGGCCGAGGAATCAGGGTGAACCTGGTGTCCGCCGGTCCGCTCAAGACCGTGGCCGCCAAGTCGATTCCGGGCTTCGATGTGCTTCATGACATCTGGAACAGCCGATCCCCCCTGCAATGGGATTCCTCCAACGCCGAACCCGTGGCCCGAATGGTCTGCGTCCTGTTCTCGGACTGGGCATCGATGACTACCGGCGAGGTGATCCACGTGGACGGCGGATTTCACGCCATCGCTGCCGCCGGATCGGGCGGCCCGCCTTAACCGCGGGTTACCCCGTGAGAGCCGGTCGCCAGCGGCGACGACGCCTCCGCTCGAGGGAGGATGAGGTGGAAGGTGGCGCCACCGCCGGGGGTGTCGAGCAGCTCAACGCTGCCCCGCATGGCCTCGGCCAGCCCCTTCACGATGCTCAGGCCTAGCCCGGTTCCGCCCCGCGTCCGGGTGGCCGAACCCTCCAGCTGGGTGAAGCGCTGGAAGACCCGGGCGTGCTGATCACTGGGAATCCCGGCCCCGTGGTCGATGACGGCGATATGCACCTTTGATCCCCGACCCTGAGCCATGACCTGCACCGGGCTGGCCGGAGCGTACTTGGCGGCATTCTCGAGCAGATTGAGGAAGATCCGGTTGAGGTGATCCGGATCGGCCAGCACCGCCAGTTCTTCGGGGACAACCTCGATCGTGAGATCGGCGATCTGTACGGTCGCCCCGACTTCCTTCAGGAACTGGGCGAGCATGACAGTCTCGAACTGGATGGGGACCGCATTCCTTTCCAACCGGCTGACGATGAGGAGATCCTCGATGAGCCGCTGCAGGCGGCCGGCCTGACGCCGCGCGGTCGAAAGGAGGTTGCGGGCCGCCTCGGCGTCCGGGGCTAGCTCGGGTCGGGCCACCGTATCGAGTGAACCGATGATCGAAGTCAGCGGGGTGCGGAGTTCGTGGCTCACCACCGACACGAAATCGGTCTTCATCTGGGCAACCTCCTCCAGGCGGCGGGTCATCTCGGCGATTGCCTCATAACGGCCCAACTGGGACAGGACCAGGGCGGCGGGGGCGCCCAGCGACGACAAGGCTTCGAGCTGGTCGTCGGCAAACACACCATCCGTCGGGTCTCCGACGGCAATGACGCCGACCTTGAATTGCTCGACGCGGAGGGGGGCCACCATGGCCTCGTTCAAGCCCAGCTCCCCGAGAACGCCGTAGGCTTCGGGCTTGTCGCCCATTCTCTGGAGCAGCAGTGGCTTGCCGGACTTGAACACCTGGGGCAGGACCCCGCCCTGGCTGATCGAGACGGTGATGTCGTCGACCTCGAGGGGATATCCGGTAACCCAGATCGGGTTGATGACTTTGAGCTCGTGAGTATCGGGTATATAGAGCATCACGACCCCGACCTGGGCTTTCAGATAGGTGCAGATCCGGCCGACGAGCTCCGGGAGGACTTCGGACAGCGACTCGGCTCCGGCCAACGTCGTCGACACGGCGTAGAGCCGTTCGAAGTCGGCTCGCTGGCGCTGGAGGTCCGACAATCGCCGAGCACTCCGTTGGGCTTCATGCTCGAACTCATGGCCCATGAGGGCCGTGGCCGTCGCTACCACGGCTGCCGAAAGTATCTCGACCACGAGTTCGGCGACTCCGCCCCCGAAGCCGGTGACGATCGCTGTGATC
>DATHSX010000460.1:0-13456 GCA_035463935.1 Acidimicrobiia bacterium
CTAACGACGCACCGATGATCATGAGACAGCGGCGAGTTGAAGTTAACGACGTGATGCAGACGGGTTATGTCTACTACTGCACCGAGCCCGTGGGCAGGAACTTTCATCCCGATTTCAAGCCCGAATTGACGCCCAAGGAAATGCTCGAACTGGGCGTGTTCGGTGGCCAATACATGACTGATTGCCGAAAAGAATTTCCGGCTTCGTGGTTCAAGCACGCAAAGCTCAGTCACGATCGTCATGATCCCGAGCTGAATTTCTTCAAAGTAACCGCGTCGCAACCGCTGTCAGTCTGGAAACAGAAGGGTTGGATTTATCACGAGGATCCACGCGGCTGGTTCCAGTGGTACTGCCGTTACTACATGGGCCGCAGATGCGTTGATGACGAGCGACAGATCAGGCGGTGGCGCGCCATGCAGCGTCACGTTGCGCAGCTTCGAAAGAATTGTTCGGCGCGGGGTCTCGATTGCCGGCCCCGGCAGCGACAAGCCTTGCTGCATTGGGCGTATGACTCGCGAAAGATTTGAGGATTGAGCATCTCCGGGCCTGTGAAGGTCAGCGCACCTGGGCGGTGCGAAGACCTTCACAGGAGGGGGGAACAGGGCGGGCCGATAAGTCGGGCCCTCCCCGGCCACTGCCTCCCTCGGTCCTTTACAGCAGAGCCGCCGCCAGTTCGGCCTTGCCGATCAGACCCATGTTGCGGTACCTCTCCACCGCTTCGTCGATCAGCAGCTTCATCTCTTCGGCGTCTCCGGCCTTCCCTCGATCGTGGAGCATGCGTGCTTTCAGGTAGCGGAGGTCAGCCTGCTCCACTCGTTGATCGATCTGCTCGGCCAGGCGAAGAGCCGTGGCGAAATGCTCCTCGGCCTCCTCCCACTCGCCGGCGGCAACGGCGGCGATCCCCACACGAGTGTGGACAAGGTGACAGTCGAATGTCATCCACTCGATTCCGAGGTCGAGCGACTGTCGCACGAGCGGAAGTAGGCCAGCCGCTTGCTCCCGAGCACCGGCCAGGTAGAGGGCCTCGGTGAAGCCGAACAGAGTGTTCCAGGCACCAAGGCTGTTGACGCGCCCTTCGGCCGGCAGGCTGGCTCGGTTCCGCTCAAAGAGGGCCTGGACCTCTTCGGCCCGCCCCATTTCCGCCAGGTGAATGGCGAGAAGCGAGGCGGTCTGACCGGTGAAAGCGCCGGGGGGCTCGAGGTCCAGCGCCTGGCGGAGGTGGCCTTCCCCCTCGACCCGCCGGCCCGCCCAGTCTGCGGCGAAGCCCAGATAGAGGTAACCCGCATACAGCCAGGGGAGCCGGCCCCGCTCGCAAATCTCGATCGTCTCTCTCGCTAGGGTCTCCATGGCCGGGAGATCGCCGAGCATCGCTCCCTCCTGTCTGATCCGATCGGCCATCAGCAGGAACTGGGCCCCCAGATGACCAATCCGGCTTGCCGTCGAGGACACCGCTTCCTCCGAGGCGCGGGCATCCCGGGTGCGGCCCATGGTTCCCTGCTGGTAGGCGACAAAGGCCAGGACGCTGCAGCGGTCCCAGAGGGCGCCCTCCTGCTCGAACACGTTGGCTGCCCGCAGACCAGCCTCGATTCCCTGCACGAACTCGACATACCCCATGTGGTGGGCAGTCTCCATGTGAAGGACATCGGCCAGGGCGCGGCGATCCCCGAGCTGCTCGGCGAGCTGGCGGGCTCCTTCGAACATGGCGGTCGCCGTAGCGTGATCGCCGGCCAGACCTACTACCCATGCCGTGGCCGAGAGCAGTCGGGCGCGGTCGGCGTTAGCAAGTTCGCCGAGAGCTTGGAGCCCCCGCTGGGCGACACCAACCGCTTCCTCAAATCGCGCTGCCCAGGCCAGCTGATAGACCACCGACCAACAAACCCTGCCTATGTCCTCGTTTCTCCCCAGCTCTTGATAGAGCTCGAGGCTCCGGTCCATCGTTTGCAGGGCCTGCTCCCACTCACCAACGCTGCGCTCGGCCATGGCCAGCCGCTCGAGCAGCTCGGCCCGTCGATCTCGATCGGAGTCGTCGACCAGCGATAAGGCATGGCGAAAGTAAGCGACCCCGTCTTCGTATGCGGCTGCCTGAACGGCTCGATCCCCGGCGATCTCGAGGTACCGGACAAGACGGATGGGCTCCACCCGGGGGCCGGAGTGGCTCAGATGATGGGCGAGATCGGCCGCGTGATCCTCGATCCGGTCGACATAGACTTCTTCGATCGCTTGGGCGGTGTCGGCATGCAGTTGCTGGCGGCGGAAGGAGGAGGCGTCGGCCAGCAGGGTCTGGCGGATCAACTCGTGGACAAAAGCCAGGCGGTCGGAGTCCCCGCGGTTCGGTCCGATTAGACGAGCATCCTCGGCCTCCTCGAACGCCCCGGCCAAGGCCTGACCGGTGCTCCCGACCACGCGCCGGACCACCTCGGGGTCGAAGATCCTGCCCGAGATAGCCGCGGCGAGAAGGACCTCCCTGGTGCCGGCCGACAGCCGCTCGAGTCTGCCTCCGATTACCAGACGCACGGTTTCGGGGACGTCCACTTCATCGATCTCGTAGCGAGATTTGAACCGGCCCTCCTCGTCGAAAAGCCCTCCCGACTCGCGCAGATGTAGATACACCTCTTCGATGAAGAAGGGATTGCCCTCCGTCTCGCGCTGGATCGCTCGGACCAGGCCCGGGGGCGGGTCCTGGTTCGCCAGACCCGCCAGCATGGCAGTCACTTCTTCGGTGGTGAGCCGAACAAGCGAAGTGCGATTGACGAGACGGCGGCGGGTTAGCTCACCGATGGTGCGGGCCAGCAGATGCGAGGGGCCGACCTCGGTGTCCCGGTAGCTCCCGACAACCAGGACCGGCATCTCCGCCAGGAGCGGCGCCAGGTATTCGAGGAAATGGAAGGTCGACTCATCCCCCCAATGCAGATCCTCGAAGACCAGCATCAACGGACCTACCTGCGACGCTCGCCGAATGAAGTCGGCGACTGTGTCCCACAGATAGCGACGAGACTGCTCCGGCGGGATGTCGAGCGGGGCCGGCATGTCGGGATACAGACGGCGAAGACCGGGGACCAGACGAGCGAGCTCCGGCGCCAAGTCACCCAGAGCCTCTCGAAAAGCGATTGGGCTCCTGGAGCTGGTGAGTGCCTCCTCGAGGATCTCCACCAGCGGGAGGTAGGGGGCGGCTCCTTCCATCTCGACGGAATGGCCAACCAGCACCCGCATCCCCCGTCCCTCCGCTTCTGCGGCCACCTCCTCGATCAGCCGGGTCTTGCCCACTCCCGCCTCACCTGCAACCAGGATCAGACTCCCAGACCCACCAATGGCGGTGCGGAACGCCCGGCGGAGGTCGGCTCTCTCCGTGTCCCGGCCCACGAATGGCGCCGAAGCCGATTTCAAGGCACCGGGGGTTTGTTGTTCTTCTGGAGTGGCCCAGGAGACCTGGTAGAGGCGCCAGCGTTGGGGAAATCCTTTGAGCCAGAAGAGGCCGCGGTCGGCAAACGTGATGCTCGGATCATCGGTGACGATCGTCTGGAGTGCGGCCGAGGCCAGGATCTCACCACCGGCAGCTTCAGCCATGATCCTGGCCGCGGCATGGACAGCCCGGCCGTAGATCTGCCCACCCCGGCGCGTCACCTCGCCGTGATGGAGGCCGATCCGGACCCGAACCGGTCGGGCGGCGGTCTGGTTGTGCAAGTGCAAACCGCGTTGGATCTGGATCGAACAGGCCAAACCGGCGGCAGGTGTCTGGAAGGTGGCCATGAATCCATCGCCCAGAAACGCCTCCTCCGTCCCGCCGAATCGGGTGATCTGACTACGGACGATCTCCTCGTGTACGCCGAGGATCTCGCCCGCGACCAGGTCACCCTCCCGGCTCAACAATTCGGTCGACCCCTCCACGTCCGTAAAGAGGATCGTGAGTTCGTTCACGTTGTTAGATCCCATCAACTCTCCTGGAAGAAGCTGGCACAGGCCTGCCGGGCTAAACCCACCCGGCGCCATCTCCTACCGACACCTGGCCACGGATCACTCTACCGAGCGCAAGAAAGTTCCCAGATCACGCGAGGCCCGATTCTCGCTGTTGCACCGCGATCCGAGGTGGGCCCCAAGCTAGGAGACGCTCCAGGTAGCTCCTATGGGCAGCCGGTCTACACTGCCGGTCCCGACGGGGCCCATAGCTCAGCTCGGTTAGAGCGCGTCCCTGATAAGGACGAGGTCCGTGGTTCAAGTCCACGTGGGCCCACCACATAGCTAGCAGGCGAGACACTCAAAACAGTGCCTGAGCAGCGGGAACACCCCCGATTTGTATCTCACGTCGTCTCACCCGGCGGTCGCACTGTCGACCCGCGACCAAGGAGGACTTCTGATGCGCAGCGTGACCTATTCGATGAGCATCTCAGTTGACGGCTACATCGTCGGGCCGGACGGCAACTTCGACTGGACGATGCCGGACGAGGTCTTCCGCTTCTGGATCGACGAGATACGAGAGGTCGGCGTCCACTTGATGGGACGACGGCTCTACGAGACGATGCTGTACTGGGAGACCGCCGACCAGGATCCATCGCTCGACGACGCCGAGCTGGAATGGACCGCGCTCTGGAAGCCGCTTCCCAAGGTGGTGTTCTCCACCACGTTGTCCGAGGTGCAGGGCAACGCCCGTCTGGCCTCCGGCGGCCTGGTAGAGGAGATCGAGCGGTTGCGAGCCGAGCCGGCGGAGGGCGATATCGCCATCGGCGGCGCGACGCTCGCCGCCGAGGCGGCGGCGTTGGGCCTGATCGACGAGTACCGGACCATGGTCTACCCGGTGCTGGTAGGCGGCGGCACGCCGTTCTTTCCCCGAAACGAGCGCCGAGTGGATCTCGAACTCGTCGAGACCCGCACCTTCAGCTCCAGAGTCGTCTACCTCCGCTACCGCGTGTCGCGCTAGCCGACTCGCCCGCCCTCCGAGAGAAACGGGCCGCCCAGTGGCTTGCCCTCAGTCAGCCAGCCCAGTTCTCACAGGGCCAATGTTGCCGCTGTCTGCACTAGCTGATTGCTCCGGTGGATGTCGGCGCCAAAGGCAGGGGCCAGAAGAGAGAAGTCATACGCCACGTCTCCCTCGTCACATACGTAACTGCGACCCGCCCGGCACCAATGGGTGTCACCACCACGCTCCTAACTGATTTAGGCCCCACACCCTCCTTAGACTCCCCATCGTGAAGCTTCGACCATTGATCGTCGCTGCCGCGGTGGTTGCGTTCTTTGCGGCGCTGGCCCGCAGACGGATCGACGCGGCCAAGGCGGCCGATCCGTGGGAGCCGGTTTCCTACTCGTGAGTTCTCGATGAGGATCCTGGTTCTGGCTGATGACGACACCGACCTCCGGGTCGCCCATGCCCTGGCCGGCGAGCCTGGAGTGACGATCTTCATTCAGGGAAAGGCCAAGTCGAGCCGTTACCCCCTGGTCGAGGATCTGGCTGGCCTCGATGTCGTTGTCGGCCGAAGCCTCAAGACTCTCGACATCGCCGCCAACGCCCGCGCGGGCGCGGTCATCGCCGAGGACGTCGACGAGAGCCCGGTGCCCACCGTGGCTGGCGCTTCGCTACTCGGAGCCGCCCTGGCCGTCGCCAACCGCATGGAGGCGGAGGGATCGGACATCCTCCGGGTGGCCATCGCTCAACCCGGGGGACCCTCCCGGGGAGGTACCGGGCTGACCTTCCCCCCACCGGTCGGCCGCAGCCGGGGCACCGTTCTGATGGAGGCACCCCAGAGGGTGCTCTCGGCGGCGTCTCAGGCGCCATGGGCAGCGCTGGTGGTCGAGTCGAACACCGGCGACCAGGCGGTGGTCGACGACCACCGGTTCGTATCGGCCGTATGCCTGGCGGCCGGAATCGCCCTGGTCCCTCCGGCCGGGATCGTCAAGGTGTGGGACGTCCCGGGTCCATACCTGGCCAAAGCCGAGGCCATGGGGATGGTGGCGGCCCGGCGGCGCGACTCTTAGGAACCCGAATCCCCGGCCCTGGTCTTAGGAACCCGGTTCCTCGGCCCTGGCCGCATACGAGCAACGAGCTGCGCTCAGGCTCGTGCATCCACCGCGAGGGATTGGGGGGGCGGCTTATCCCCTATCGGGAAACGCTCACAGGGCCGGGACCTCTTCGGTGGGGGTCTCCGCCGCCGCCTCGTCGGCTCTGGCACCGCCGTTCGGTGGAGCCGGGGTCCAGCGCCGCGGGGCCGGCGGGGGAGCCATGGCCACGGGCGCCAGCGTCTCCTCCAGCACGACCACTTCCACTCCCCCCACCACGTCAGAGATCAAGTTATACATCACCGCCGCCAGCGTCATCAGGCCGGTGGAGAGGACCGCCCAGACGACCGAGGCGAAGACGGCCGCCCGCAGGAAGCGCTCGGTGTTGGCAAAGGGCGTCTCCCCTTCGTCCAGGAGGGTGATCCGCACCAGGATGTCGGTGATCCGGTCGGGGATGCCGGCGGCGGTCAGAACCGACCAGAACATCACCAATCCCAGGACAATGCCCAGGGCCGCCACCAAGTTGAACAGCGAGGAGACCTTGAGGACCGTCCACGGGTCGATCTTGCGGATGATTCGGCGGACTCGCCGTACCGTGGTCATGAGCTGTCGGAGTTTACCCCCGGGGGCGCCCTAGCCCGACTTCACTCGTCCTCTTCGGGGGGTACCACCGTGAAGGCGGCCAGCTCTCCCGCTCCGCTGACGTCCATCACCCGGACCCCGGTGGAGTCGCGTTGCTGGCGGCTGATCCTGTCCACCGGCGTGCGAATCCCGATTCCGGTCGATGAGATCAGGAATACCTCGGTGCCCTTGGAGACACCCCGCGCACCCACCAGGGTGCCCCGGACCCGAGTCAGCTTGATGGCCTTGACGCCGATGCCACCCCGGCCCTGGCCCCGGAACTGCTCGATTGAGGTGCGCTTGCCATACCCTTTCGAGGTCAGCAGCAGCACTTCGGCACCGTCGGCCGAGGAAGCGGCAGCCACCACCTGGTCGCCCGGTCGCAGCTTGATTCCCCGGACCCCCTGAGTGGCCCTTCCCATCGGGCGCAGGTCGGCTTCGGGGAATCGGATTCCCTGGCCGTTGGCGGTGAAGATCAGCATGTCGTTCTCACCTGTGGTGGTGCGAACCGAGACGACCTCGTCGCCGTCGGTGAGCTTGATGGCCACCAGGGTCTGATTGCGGCTGTCGTACTCGCGGAAGAGGGTCTTCTTGGCAGTGCCCATCCTCGTGACCATCACCAGGAAGCGGGCGGTCTCGTAGTCACGGGTGTCGATGATCGCCTCGATGCGTTCATCGGGTGCGAGGGGCAGCACTGCCTGCGCCAGCACCCCCTTGGCCGTGCGCGACTGACGGGGGATCTCGTGGGCCTTGGCCCGGTGGACCAGGCCCTTGTTGGTGAAGAACAGCAGATAGGCGTGGGCGGTGGTGTGGACCAGATGGGCAACCACATCGTCCCCGGAAACCTCGGCAGCCTTGACTCCCCGGCCGCCCCGCCCCTGGGTCTTGTAGGTGTTGGCGGGGACGGACTTGACATACCCAGAAGCCGACACGGTGACGATCAGTTCGTCGTCGGCGATCAGATCCTCGAGGCTCATCTCCCCCTCGTCGGGGATGATCTGGGAGCGTCGGGGCTGGGCAAACTTCTCTTTGATCTCGCCCAGGTCGTCCCGGATGATCGTGCGCCGCCGGGCCGGGTCGGCCAGGATCGCCCGCAGGTCGGTGATGAGCTCATGCAGCTGAGCGAGCTCCTCGCGCAACTTGGTGACCTCGAGGGCCGTCAGGCGCCGGAGGGGCATATCGAGGATGGCATTGGCCTGGATTTCGGACAACTCGAATCGGGCGATCAACCGGCCCCGGGCGTCGGCGGTGTCGGCCGAAGCCCGGATGATGACGATGACCTCGTCGATGCTGTCAACCGCGACGATCAGACCTTCGAGGATGTGCGCCTTCCGCTCTGCCTCCTCCAGGCGAAAGCGGGTCCGCCGCTCGATGACGTCCATCTGATGATCGAGGTAATGGCCCACGAGGTCGGCCAGATTGAGCGTGCGGGGAATGCCGTCGACCAGCGCCACCATGTTGACCCCGAAGCTCTCCTGGAGAGGAGTGTTCTTGTAGAGCTGATTGAGAACGACCTGGGGAACGGCGTCCTTCTTCAACTCGATCACCAGCCTGGTCCCTCGCCGGTTGTCAGACTCGTTACGAACATCGGCGATCCCGGCCAGCTTCTTGTCCTCGACCAGGATCCGGATCTTCTCGATCACCCGCTCGATCGACACCTGATACGGCATCTCGGTGACGATGATGGCGGTCCGGCCCTTACGTAACTCGACGACGTCGGCCACGGCTCGCATGCGGACCGAACCCCGCCCCGACGCCAGTGCCTCCCGGATCCCGGTGGTCCCCACCAGGTAACCACCGGTCGGAAAATCGGGACCCTTGACGAAACGCATCAACTCCTCGGAGTCCACGTCGGGATGATCCAGAGCATGGAGGCAGGCGTCGACCACCTCTCCCAGGTTGTGAGAGGGGATGTTGGTGGCCATCCCGACCGCGATCCCCTGGGAGCCGTTGACCAGCAGGTTGGGAAATCGGGAGGGAAGGACCGTTGGCTCTTCGGTCTCTCCCGAGTAGTTCTCGGTGAAATTGACGGTGTCCTCGCGGATGCCCTCGAGCAGCCGCATGGAGAGCTGGGTGAGCCGGCACTCGGTGTAGCGGGAGGCACCCGGGGGATCGTCGATAGTTCCGAAGTTTCCCTGCGGGTCGATCAACTGATGGCGGAGCGAGAAGTCCTGGCCCATCCGGACCAGGGCGTCGTAGATCGCCTGGTCACCATGGGGGTGGTAGTTGCCCATGACCTCCCCCACGACCTTGGCGCACTTACGGTGAGGGGTCGTGGGCCCGATGTTGTTCTCGAACATCGAGTAGATGATCCGCCGCTGCACGGGCTTGAGCCCGTCGCGAACGTCGGGCAGCGCCCTGGCGACGATGACCGACATGGCGTAGTCGACGAACGACTGCTCCATCTCATCGCGGATGTCGATCGTCCCGGGCGCCTCTTGAACCCCGTCGGGAGTGTCGTTGTGGTCTGTCATGAATCAGAGGTCCTGATGATCAAATGTCGAGGAAACGGATGTCCTTGGCGTTGTGTTGAATGAACGACTTGCGCTCGGCCACGTCGTCGCCCATCAGAACCGAGAAGATCTCCTCCGCTCGCAGCCCATCATCGACCTCGACACGCAGCAAGGTGCGGCTCTCGGGATCCATGGTGGTGACCCGCAGCTCCTCGGCATCCATTTCGCCGAGCCCCTTGAATCGGGCCGGCCGCACCTTCGGATGTTCCTTCTTGAACTCCGCAAGAGCGGCGTCGTCCTTCAAGTAATGGGGCTTCGCCCCCACCTTCACGCGATACAACGGTGGCTGGGCCAGATAGACATATCCGGCTTCGATGAGACCTCGCATGTGACGGAAGAAGAAGGTGAGGAGGAGCGTGCGAATGTGAGAGCCATCCACGTCGGCGTCGGCCAGCAGGATCACCTTGTGATAACGAGCTTTGGCAATATCGAACTCGTCCCCGATCCCGGTCCCTACGGCGGTGATGAGATCGAGAATCTCGGCGTTCTGAAGAGCCTTGGCCAGCCGGGCCTTCTCGACGTTCAGAATCTTGCCCCGGATCGGAAGCACGGCCTGGGTATGAGAGTTGCGACCCTGCTTGGCAGGGCCGGCGGCCGACTTGCCCTCAACGATGAAGAGCTCGGCCTCGTCGGGGTTGCGAGTGGAGCAGTCGGCCAGTTTGTCGGGTAGGCCACCAGACTCCAGACCGGACTTGCGCCGGGTCAGATCTCGGGCCTTGCGGGCCGCCTCCCGGGCCTTGGCGGCATTGATGCACTTATCCACTATGCGGCGCCCCTCCGCCGAATAGCGCTCCAGCCATTCCGGCAAGAACCGGTTGAGGGCCTTCTCGACGTAAGAGCGGATCTCGGTGTTTCCAAGCTTGGTCTTGGTCTGTCCCTCGAATTGCGGGTTGCGAACCCTGACCGAAAGGACGGCCGTGAGACCCTCCCGGATGTCCTCGCCGGTGAGGTTCTCGTCCTTGTCCTTGAGGAGACCCTTGGAGCGGGCGAAGGTGTTCATCGCGTTCGTGAGCGCCTTGCGAAAGCCCTCCTCGTGGGTGCCGCCCTCGTGCGTATTGATGTTGTTGGCGAAAGACAGCACCGACTCGGTGTAGGTGCTGGTCCACTGCATTGCCAGCTCGAGCTCGGCTTCATCCGAGCGGTCGATTATGTCGATGACGTGGGGGTGAACAGGCTCGCGCGTGGCATTGAGGTGCTTAACGAAGTCAAGCAACCCACCCCGATACATGAACGTCTCGGTTTTCGGCTCCGAGCGTTCGTCGGTGAGGATGATCTCGAGACCACGATTGAGGTACGCCATCTCCCGCAGGCGGATGGCGATCGTGTCGTAGTCGAAGTGGGTCGTATCGGTGAAGATCTGCTCGTCGGGCCAGAAGGTGATCGTGGTGCCGCTGTTCTTCTTCCAGGGCCTGACCTTCTCCACCTTCCCCTGGGGCTTCCCCCGTTCGAAGGTCTGGCGCCACACAAATCCGTCCCGGCGAACCTCGGCCTCGAGCCGCGAGGAGAGGGCGTTGACCACCGACACGCCAACGCCGTGGAGGCCACCCGACACCGTGTAAGCCCCCTGCTCGAACTTGCCGCCAGCGTGGAGCGTGGCGAGGACGGTGGTCAGGGCGGACTGCTTGGTCTTGGCGTGCAGATCGACCGGAATGCCCCGCCCGTTGTCGACCACCCGAACTCCACCATCACCCTGTAGCGTGACATCGATCCGGCTGCAGAAACCGGCCATGGCTTCGTCGACCGAGTTGTCGACTACCTCCCAAACCAGATGATGCAGACCCCGGGGACCGGTCGATCCGATATACATACCCGGTCGCTTGCGCACAGCTTCCAGCCCCTCGAGGACGGTGATGTCGCGGGCGTCATAGGAGGGGTTGCCGTAGGTGGCGGTCACTTCTCCTCCGGGGAGAGGTAGGGGTCGTTTCGGGCTATCGATCGGGGTGTCGCCCGGCATGGTGCCAGGTCCTGGCGGACCCCGATTTCATGGTTGTAATTATACCGCAGGAGGCGACGGAATCCGCCATCCTCCTCGCCGGTTCGACGCCCTCCGGTCACCAGGATTCCTCAATGTTGACAGGGGTTTTCTCCCCGACCGAGCGGGGCTAAGAACGGGCCAGGCCCACCACCCTGATCGAATCGACGACATTGGCCCCCAGTTGGTCGTCGAGGCGGCGCATGAGGTCGCCGACGGCGTACCGGAGCATCCCCACCAGGGCGGGCGAGGCGGCTTCGACCACGAGTTCCCGCTCGCGGATGAAGAGCGGCCGGGTATGGCCCGCCCAGGGTTCGCCCGCCAGGTCATCCCACCGCTCCCCCAACGATCGGCTGATGGAAGGGGCGGGCAGTCCGAACCTCGCCAGGACCGACTCCAGGAGATCCTCGAGGGCCTCCGGTTGGCTCATGGGGAGAGCGGGCGCCGGCAAGGCGGCGTTTCGGCGTCCCGCTGCGCAGGAGTCATCGCAGCATTCCCGACTCCAGCCTCCACACCTTTCCCGAAACGGGGATCTCCTCGGGGCGGGTGGTGGTGATCATGGTCTGGGTGGCAGGAAGGGCGGCGGTGAGGGCCTGGGCCCGGTCCGGGTCGAGTTCCGAGAACACGTCATCCAACAACAGCAGCGGCGGCTCTCCCACCTGTTCGGCGATCGCGGTATGGCAGGCAATCCGCAGGCTCAGCGCCAGCGTCCGCTGTTCGCCCTGGCTCGACTGATGGCGGGCGCGCCGGCCGTCAAGCATGAAGACCGGGTCATCGCGGTGAGGTCCCGCACCGGTGAGGCGAAGCTCGAGGTCGACTCGCCTCCGCGCCGCCAGCGACGAGGCCAACGCTTCGTGCCACTCGCTCGCCGGCGTGGTTGGGTCAAGCGACCGGGCCCAATCCGACTCGTATGCGATGTCGAGGACCGAATCACGAGCCGCCACCCCCGAATACACCCTCTCCCCCACCAGGCGCAGGGTGGCGGCGGCCTTGGCCCGTCTCGCCATGAGGCGGGCTCCTGCTTGTGCCAGCCGGCTGTCCCAGACGTCGAGGGTGGCCATGTCCCGGTCACCCGCCTTCAGGAAGGCATTGCGCTGGCGGAGGCTTCGGTCGAACTCGGCCCGGTCGAGTTGGGTGGAGGGCCACAATTGCACGGCCAGGTCATCGAGCAGGTCGCGTCGGGCCCCCGGGCCACCTTTGACCAGGTCCAGATCTTCGGGCAGGAAGGTCACCACCCTGATGATGGCCATCAGATCGGCAGCCCGCGCCAGGGCTTTCCCATCCAGCCGGCTCCGGCGCCCACCTCGGCGGTTGATCTCGATCTCGATGAGGGCGGTACTTCCTCCCCTGGTGACCTCGCCCCGCACTATCCCCGACGATGCTTGATCGGCCACCAGGGCTTCGTCCGGCGTCCCTCGGAAAGATCGCAAATTGGCCAGATAGGACACGGCTTCTAAGACGTTGGTCTTTCCGGCCGCGTTGGGGCCCACCAGAATGTTGACCTCGGGGTCGGGGGCCCAGTGCAACTCCGGGTAGGAGCGAAAATCGGAGAGAGCAATCCAGGAGAGGGTCATAAAGAGGGTGCGACGGTGATGATGGCTGGGCGGTCCAGGGTACGCTTCCTCCGCCCACCATCACGCGCACCACTCAGATTCTCACCGGCATCAGCAGGTACAAAAAGCCGCCATCCTCATTACCGTCGATGACGCTGGGTTTCAGCCCGTCGATCAAACGCATCCGGATCTTGTCCCCCGCCACCGCCGCCACCCCGTCTGCCAGGTACTTGGGATTGAAGGCGATGAGCACTTCTTCGGGACCGGAGAAGTCCCCTGCCAGGTGCTCGGCCTCCCCTCCGACATCCTGGCGGGTCACGTTCACCTCCACCCCACCGTTGCCGATCCGCAGCCGCACCGGGATGTGATCCTCGGCGACCAGCGCCACGCGGCCCAGGGCATCGAGAACCGATTCTTTGTCCATGATGACGTGGGTCGGGTAGCTCTCGGGCAGCAGCGACCGATACTTGGGGAACGCACCTTCGATCAGCCTGATTCGCAGACTGCCTTTGTCCGACGTGAAGACCGCTTCGCGTTCGGCTAGGCCTGCCGTGACCTTGGCAGCACCGATGGTCCGGGCCAACTCTCGCAAACCGCGGGCAGGAACCAGACCGTGTCCGGTGATGCCCATGCCCGGCAGATCCCGAACGGCTAGTCGGTACGAATCGGTGGCCACCAGGCGCAGCCCTTCCTCTGTTGCCTCGAAGAGCACCCCGGTCAGGATGGGCCGGGCGGCATCGCTCGACGACGCGACGACCACCTGGGCCAAGGCGGCAGCCAGTTCGTCACCATCGACCTCTACCCCCTCGACC
>DATHSX010000461.1:0-3839 GCA_035463935.1 Acidimicrobiia bacterium
CCAGACTCGCCCCCCGCATTCCGTAGAGTCGCCCGAAGAACTCCAGGTTCTCGGCCGCGGTCAGATCCGGATAGATCGCCAGATCTTGCGGAACCAAGCCCATCAGGGCTTTGGGAGCGATCGTTCGGGGGGTGACTATCTGGCCGCCCACTCTGACCTCACCGCCATCGGCTTCCAGCAGGCCGGCCACGATGGAAATCGATGTCGTCTTGCCAGCTCCGTTGGGACCCAGCAAGCCATATGTCTCACCAGGGGCGATGTAAATGCTGACGCCATTGACAGCCTTCAGGTCACCGAAGCTCTTTTCGAGGTTACGGGCCTCCAGGACATGGGCCATCGACTGTCGCTCCTCGCTCGGCACCGGTGGTTCAGCCCTTAGATCAAGGGTGAAGCCACCGCCTCCAGCTGTCTGGTGGTGGGCTCGGCGCAGCAGAACCATGCCTCGGTCAAACGCGGCACAGCCCGGTCCGGCCAGGTGGGCGACGGTTCGCCGGGCCTCGCTACCCGCCACATCCTCTCAATGGTGGTGACGGTGTCCGCGCCAGCTTCGGCCAGCCCGGCCAGTTCCACCCGGAGCGACTCTGCCGCGGGCGAGCCTTGCCACTGATAGGTCAACGAATCCCCGTCGTAAGCACCCAGGTAAGGCGCCATCTCCGGACGGTTCAACAGCAACGAACCCTCCGGGATCAGCAGCCGGATGCTCAGCTGCACCGGGTCCACAGTGGCGAGCAGGTCGTGGTGCGCCAGAAACTCGAAGATCTCGGCGAGGTCCCCCGGCCCGGTCCACGGGGTAAAAGGGAGCCATGAGGGCCTGATCTCGATCCCGCCCGCCCGGAGTAGGGACACTGCCGCGCCCATGTCGGCCACGGTGTGGCCCTTGTCAAGGATCGACAGGATCCGGTTGTTGGTGGTCTCGAAGGCGGAGACCACGAAGATCACGTTTCTACGGGCAAGGTCGTCCCAGATGGTCGCGTGGTGGAGGATGTGCTCGACCTTGGCGGTCAAGTCGAAGGTCAGATCGGGGAACGCGGCATTGACCTCACGGAGCACATCGAGCGCATAGCGAGGGGCGTTGAGGAAGTCCGGGTCACCGAACGTGATATGGCGGGCACCGGCCAGCTTCAGCTGGGCAACGTCAGCGAGGACCACGTCGAGACCGGTGGTCCGGTACCGGCCGTCATACACGGCCGGAATGGGACAGTGCCGGCAGCGATGCCGGCAACCATGACTGGCCTCCACGTAGCCGGCCAGGTAGGTGGCCGGGCTGACCTCGAGCCGCGCGTAGCGATCGAGGGGCGGCAACAGATGGCGGGCCGGGACCCGGAACCGTTGCGGGCGGAGATCGACCCGGATGCCTCGCCCGCCCGAGGAATCATTCACCCACGCCCTGAGCTCATCCTCATACTCGCCGACGATCAGCCGTTCGGCTAGCTCTGGCAGTGTGCGATCGGCTCCTACCGCCGCGTAAAGCCCGTAGAACGCCACCGGCACGCCCGGACGACTGAGCCGAAGCCGGCGCGCGGCCTGAACCCCCAGGCGCATGGCGGTGTGCATGGGCACGGAGAACGCCACCGCCTCGGCCCACTCGAACTTGCCGTCGTCCCAGGGCTCTACCGCCAGATCGAGACACTCGACGGCGTGACCGTCGTCGATCAGCGCCGCGGCCGGGGAGGCAATGTGTAGAGGTTGGTGACCCAGCTCATAGGTGGAGACGAGGAGGACCCGCACGGGGCCAAGGTAGTGGCCGTCGGCAGTCAGCAACAAGCACAGGCCAGTAGCCAGCAGCCGCTAGCCCACCAGCAACGGGCAGCAGGTAGTTGTCAGCAGGGATCCGCCGCGGCGCCGCCGACACCTACCCCCAGCCGGTGACCGGCCACCGGCGACCGCCTACTCTTGAGGCTCGATGCCGTTTACCACACTCCCGTCCGGGACCCTCTACGTACACGAGTTCGGAGGCACTGGGGAACCCGTGGTCGCCCTGCACGGCCTGGGCGGAAACCATCTCAACTGGATGGCGGTGGCCGACGGTTTGCGGCGGTGGGGCCGGGTGCTGGCCCCTGATCTGCCCGGCTTCGGCTACTCCCCCCCCGCCCGTTCGTATTCGATTCGAGCCCACGCCCGGGTGGTCATCGACCTGTTGGAATCACTCGGCCGGGCCGGCCTGCTCCTGGGCAATTCCATGGGAGGGCTGGTGGCCATGCGGATCGCGGCCGACAGGCCCGATCTGGTGGCCCGATTGGTGCTGCTCTCACCGGCCAGCCTCCCCAGAGTCGACGATCCCCGGATCGATCGCGAGGTGACAAAGCGCCTGGTGCTCCAGGCCGTTCCCTGGCTGGGGCCGGCGATGATTCGGAGCTATCTCCGGCGGTCCAGCCCCCGCCAGCAGGCACTCGACACCCTGGCGGTGGTCTGTCATCGCCCTGACCGGGTGCCTGCTCAGGTATTGCATCGCTCCCTGGAACTCGCCCATGTCCGGCGGCACCAGCCCTGGGCGGTCGACGCCCTGGTTCGCTCGGGCCGATCCACCGGTGCCGTACTGGTCGACCGGCGCAGGTATGCGCGGATGGTCGAGACCATCGTCACACCCACCCTCCTGATCGGGGGCGCTCACGACCGGGTGGTGCCAGGGTCGGGAACGGAGTGGGTGGCGTCGTTACGGCCCGACTGGCGTTGGGTGACCCTCGCGGCCGGGCACTGTGCTCAGCTCGAACAGCCCGAAGAGTTCGTCCGGCTGGTGACCGACTGGCTGGAAGAACCGGTCTCGGCGACCGGTTGACCTCCCTCACCCGGGCTGTAACACGAAACCGCGCTGCTGATAGGCTCGAACGATGACCGTGCGCGAATCGTCCAGCGGCGATGCGGCCGAAGTGGCCCGGACGCTGCCGGACGACTTCATCCACCAGCTCCACGACGCCGATCCCGAAGAGACGCGGGAGTGGATCGAGTCCCTCGATGCGGTTGCCGCTGCCCAGGGACCTACCCGAGCCCGCTTTCTCCTCGCCAAGCTGGCGGAGCGGGCTCACCAGGCGAACCTGGGAGTGCCGCCCTCCATCACCACGCCGTACGTCAACACCATCCCTCCCGAAGACGAGCCCGAGTTCCCGGGCGACGACTACCTCGAACGGCGAATACGCAGATTCATAAGATGGAACGCGGCCGTGATGGTTATCAAGGCCAATCACCTGGAGAAGGGGATCGGCGGTCATCTGTCGACGTTCGCCTCGTCGGCCAGCCTCTATGAGGTTGGGTTCAACCACTTCTTCCGGGGCAAGGCCGATGGCCGGCCCGGGGACCACGTTTATTTCCAGGGTCATGCGGTTCCGGGGATCTATGCCCGCGCCTTCCTCGAGGGCCGCCTGGAGGAGCACCATCTCGACAACTTCCGCTTCGAGATCGGCGGCCGCGGGCTGTCCTCGTATCCCCACCCCCGCCTGATGCCGGAGTTCTGGGAGTATCCGACCGTCTCGATGGGTTTGGGCCCGATCAACTCGATCTACCACGCCCGGTTCAACCGGTATCTACACAATCGGGGCATCGACGACACTGCCGACTCGAGAGTCTGGTGCTTTCTGGGAGATGGAGAGGTTGATGAGCCGGAGACCCTGGGGTCGATTTCCTTGGCGAGCCGAGAGAAGCTCGACAACCTCACCTGGGTGATCAACTGCAATCTGCAGCGGCTCGACGGCCCCGTCCGGGGCAATGGCAAGATCATCCAGGAGCTCGAATCGGTGTTCCGGGGGGCGGGATGGAACGTCATCAAGGTCATCTGGGGAAGCGGGTGGGATCCCCTGCTCGCCGCCGATCACGAGGGTGCGCTCGTCCAGATCATGAACGACACC
>DATHSX010000462.1:0-4206 GCA_035463935.1 Acidimicrobiia bacterium
GGTTCGTCTTCCCAGCCAACCAGGACGCGACGCTCCCCCCCGAATTCGTCGAGCACACCACCATCCCCGCCGACCCGGTCCACTTCGATCCGGCCACCATCGAACAAAATCGTGAGCGCTGGCTCGACCAGTGGGCCGAAATCTTCGGATGACATCCACCCGGCGGAGACCGGCGGCCGGCGCGTTGGCGCGCTGGGCGTTGTGGGCGATTCCGCTCGGCTTTCTCGCCTATCTCTTCGCCTATCCCCTGGCTCGCATCCTCGCCCTGTCGCTGCGCGGGTCGGGATTCGTCGAAGCATTTTCCTCGGGGCGGCTGGCCTCTGCCGCTTGGTTCACGGCGTGGCAGGCGGTGGTCTCGACCGTGCTCGTGGTGCTGGCTGCCTGGCCGCTCACCTGGGCGGTGTCGCGGTTCCAGTTCCGGGGGAGGGAACTGGCCCGGGCTCTGGTCACCGTCCCCTTCGCCCTGCCAACGGTGGTGGTGGGAGGAGCGTTCCTCGGGCTGACCGGTAGGGGAATTCAGTCCATCCTGGCCGCCCACGTCTTCTACAACCTGGCTGTGGTGGTGCGAACCGTCGGCGGCATCTGGGAGAAGCTCGACCCCGATCTCACCGATGCGGCCGCCGTGCTCGGCGCCGGACCCTGGCGCCGGTTTCGAACCGTCACCCTCCCCATCCTGGGCCCAGCCATTGCCTCGGCGGCAGCCATCGTCTTCCTGTTCTGCTTCACCTCGTTCGGGACGGTCCTGATCCTCGGCGGGGGCTCGCTTTCCACCATCGAGGTGGAGATCTACCGCCAGGCGGTCAACTTCCTCGACCTGCCGCTGTCGGCCGCCCTGGCCGTGATCCAGCTGCTGGCGGTGGTGGCCATGCTGGTCATCTCCAATCGCTTGCAGAGACGGGCGGCCCCCTTCACGGTCACCGAAAGTCGGCTCCCCGCCCCGGGACCCCGGTGGCCCTGGGTGGCGGCGAGCGTCCTGGGCACGCTGGGCCTGCTCTCCCTGCCGCTGGCAGGGCTCCTCGCCAGATCCCTCCGGGGCGGAGGGAGCGGCTGGCGGTCGCTGTCGGGTTCTGGTGTGGCTGCGGTGGAACCGGTTGGAGCCATCGCCAACTCGCTGACGTATGCCGCCGTGACCATGATCATGGCGGTCGTGGTGGGAGGATGCGCCGCCATGCTCCTCGCCCGCAGCCGCCTCGATTGGTTCGACACGCTCCTGATGCTCCCGCTCGGCACCTCGGCGGTGACAATCGGGTTTGGGTTTCTGATCGCCCTGGACCGTCCGATCGACCTCCGCGGGTCATGGATCCTGGTGCCGCTCGCCCACACTCTGGTAGCCATTCCGTTCGTGGTCAGGGCGACGTTGCCGGTGCTCCGTTCGATCCGGGCGGAGTTGCGGGAAGCAGCGTCCGTGCTCGGTGCCTCGCCCTCCCGGGTCTGGCGCGAGATCGACCTCCCGATCGTGGCGCGGGCCCTGGCGGTGGGAGCAGGTTTTGCCGCGGTGGTGTCGCTGGGAGAGTTCGGGGCCACCTCTTTCGTAGCCCGGCCGGCCAGCGCCACCGTCCCCACCTTGATCTTCCGACTGCTCGGAAGGCCGGGCACCGCTTCTTTCGCCACCGCCATGGCGCTCTCGGTCGTGCTGACCATCCTGACCGCGGTGGTGATTCTGGCCATCGACCGCTTCCGAACGGGTCAGCCCGGGTCTTTTTGATGCTGGAACTGCGCAACATAACGGTGCGGTACGGCCAGGTGGTCGCCCTCGACCGCGCCAGCCTGGAGGTCGCCGCGGGCGAGGTGATGGCCCTGTTGGGGCCGTCGGGCAGCGGCAAGTCAACCCTGCTGCGGGTGGTGGCCGGCCTCGAGCCGGCGGAGACCGGGACCGTCCTGTTCGACGGGGTGGATCTGACTTCCGTGCCCACCCACCTCCGCAACTTCGGTCTCATGTTCCAGAGCTACGCCCTCTTCCCTCATCTGACGGTGGCCCGGAAGATCGCTTTCGGGCTCCGCATGCAGGATCGGCCGGCCGGGGAGATCGCCGCCCGCGTCTCCGAGGTGCTCGACTGGGTGGGAATGGGCGGGCTGGCCCACCGGCGGGTGGCCCGCCTCTCGGGGGGTGAACAGCAGCGGGTCGCCCTGGCCCGCACCCTCGCCCCCCATCCGCGACTGGTGATGCTCGACGAGCCCGTTGGAGCCCTCGACCGGAACCTCCGCTCGCGCCTCGTCGGAGAGATCCGCGAACTGCTGGCCCGCGAGCAGACCACCGGGCTGTATGTCACCCACGACCACGAGGAGGCGGCCGCCATCTCCGACCGGGTCGCGGTGCTCCGGGCCGGTCGCATCGTCCAGACCGCCCCCTATCACGAGATCGTGGCTCAACCGGCCGACGAGTGGGTGGCCGAGTTCGTCAAGGCCTGAAAACCACCCCAAACCTGAGGTTATAGGCACCGGAAACCGACGTTTCCTGCATTCAGTTGGCGTCGAGCATGGCCGCGGCAAACCCGTCCGGGGGCCGGACCGGGCGCCCGTCCAGGTTGGTGAAGGCGGCCTTCACCTCGAGAGTGGCGATGAGGTCGCCATCCCGGTGGATCTCTTGATACCACCGCGAGGTGGCCCGCCCGATCTCGATCACCGAGGTCGTTATCCGGAGGGTCTGATGCAAGCTGGCGGGCTTGTGAAAGCGGGCGGTCAGTTCGACCAGGACGATCTGAAAGCCCGCCCGCTTCATCACGTCGAGGCCGAAACCGGCGGCGGCCAGTGCCTCGACCCGGGCGGCCTCGAAGTAGCCCAGATAGGCGGTGTGGTTGACGTGGTCATAAGGATCGAGTTCGTAGAAGCGGACTCGGACCTCAAACCGATAGGTCATCCCCGGGCGGCAGCGATGCAGAATTCGTTGCCGTCAGGATCGGCCATCACCCGCCAGGTAAAGCCAGGGATCTCGTGGTCTTCGACATGGCTTCCCCCCAGTTCCAGGATGCGAGCGGTGGCCACCTCGACGTCGTCGACGACCGAGTCCAGGTGAAGCCGTCGCCGTCCCGGAGTGGGGTCGGGCACCTGTTGTAAGCCGATCCGAAGTGCGCCCGGGTTCTGCGGCTTCAACCAGATGAAGCCCGGAGCCCGGCGAGCCTCTTCCACTCCGAGTACCTGGGTCCAGAACCCGGACAGTCTCTCTACGTCGGTGGTGTTGATCACCACTGCGCCGATACGGAGAACCGCATCCGTTGCCAAGGCCACCTCCTGATTGGCGTTGAATGTAACGGCCCTACCCTGCTCCCATGCGTGCCTGGCTGCTTGACGCGATCGACGGACCTTCATCATTGCGCCTGGCCGACATCGGCGAACCCCGACCCGGGGAGGGTGAGGCGATCGTGAACCTCAAGGTGGTCGGTCTCAACCATCTCGATGTGTGGGTGACCCACGGGCTGCCGGCCCCCCCCAGCTTCCCGCACATACTGGGCGCAGATGGCGCCGGCATCGTCGGCGAGGTCGGGGCGGGTGTTACCGAGTGGGTTCGGGGCGACGAGGTGATCATCAACCCCTCCATCTCGTGTGGTGATTGCGGGCCGTGCCGGCGGGGTGACAGCGTCTTCTGCCGCTCGTTCACGATCCTCGGTGAGCGCCTACCCGGGACGATGGTCGAGCGGATCGCCGTGCCGGCCCGCAACCTCTTGCGGAAGCCGGAAACCATCGATTGGCCGGTCGCCGGGACGTGTGGTCTCGCCACCGGGACCGCGTACAGAATGCTGTCGCGGGCCCGGCTGACCGCGGGTGACACCGTCCTGGTGGTCGGGGTGGGCGGAGGGGTGTCGTCGGCGGCGACCCTGCTGGCCATCGCCCAGGGGGCCAACGTCTATGTGACATCACGCTCGCCCGAGAAGATCGCTTGGGCAGTCGAGCACGGCGCCAAAGGTGGATTCGATTCGGCCGGGAAGTTCGCCCAGGAGCTGCGGATGGCTCACGGAATGGGAGCCAATGTGGTGGTCGAAAATGTCGGCCAGGCGACCTGGGATCAGTCGTTGCGCTCGCTCGAGCCGGGCGGGCGGATGGTCCTGTGCGGAGCCACCGCCGGTAACCGCGTCGAGCTGGCGCTGCCCGTGCTGTGGTTCAAGCAGTTCGAGCTCATCGGCTCGACCATGTCCAACCCCCACGAGTTCGCACAGGCCCTGGCGATGGTGGCCGATGGGTCGGTGCCGATCCCGATCGATCGCATTTTCG
>DATHSX010000463.1:0-1784 GCA_035463935.1 Acidimicrobiia bacterium
GGGCGCCGGGTGCAATCCGGTCGGTGGAGCGTGGTCAAGCCCGGGCTCTACCTCTTGGGCGGATTCGCAGACACGGTCAGGGGCCGACTGGTGGCCGCCACCGCCGCTCTCGGGGCAGTCGTGTCGCACGAGTCGGCCGCCGAACTTCAAGATCTGCCGGGGGTCCCACGCGGCCTGGCGGTGGTGACGGTGAAGACACGAACCACCAACCGCTTTCCGGATGTGGTGGTGCATCAGTCCACGGACCTGACGGACGATCAGGTTGTGGCGATCGAGGCGCTTCCGGTCACTTCACCGACCCGGACCGTCATCGATTTGGCGGCCCGGATGCGGCCGGATCAGATCGGCCGGATGGTCGACCGGTTGGTGATCGACGGGCGCACGACTCTGAGCGCGGTGTGCACGGAGGTGACCCGGCTCTCCCGTCATGGCAAGCCCGGGATGAAGTGCATGCATAGGGTGCTCGAAGCGCGTATGGGCGAGACCCTGCTGGGAGAAAGCGAGATCGAAGCGATGGCGCTCCGCCTCTTCCGGGAGTGGGACCTGCCCGAGCCAGTTATGCAGTTGGCCCTGCCCTGGCGCTCGCCTCGGCAGGGCCGGGTCGATTTCGCCTATCCCCATGCCCGACTGATCATCGAGATCGACGGGCGGGCGTGGCACACCACGCTCGAGGCTTTCGAGGGCGATCGGCTTCGTGACAATCTTGCCCAGCTTGCCGGGTGGCGGGTACTGCGCATCACCTACCGAATGCTCAAGGACCAGCCCGACATGGTGCGGGACATGATCCGGCGGGCACTGGCGGCACCGGCCGCGTGATTCGACAATCCGAATGCAGAAAGTGCCGGTTTCCGGGGCCTATAGCCTTAGGTTTCGGGTTGGTGGAAGGCCGGGATGATCTCGCGGCCGTAGATTTCGAGGGTTTCTTCCATCTGGTCGTGCATCAGGTAGACGGCGAACTGGTCCACGCCCAGTGACTCCAGTTCGCGGATGCGGGCGATGTGGTCGGCGGGGCTGCCCAGCACGCAGAAACGGTCGATGACCTCATCGGGCACAAAGTCGGTCGAGGGGTTGCCGGCCTTGCCGTGGTGGGCGTAGTCGTAGCCCTGCCGGGCCTCGATGTAGTCAGTCAGGGCCTGCGGGACCAACGAGCTATCCGCACCATACCGGGCCACCAGATCGGCGACGTGGTTGCCCACCATCCCTCCGAACCACCGCACCTGGTCGCGTTGATGGGCTATGTCGTCCCCCACGTAGGCGGGTGCGGCGACGCAGATCGAGATGGATTCCGCCTCGCGACCGGCGTTGACCGCCGCCTCCCTCACCGCCCCGGCGGTCCATTCCAGGATCTGCGGATCAGCCATCTGCAGGATGAACCCGTCGTAATGGGTGCCGGTCGACACAAGTGCCTTGGGGCCATAGGCGGCCATCCACACCGGCAGATCCCAGCCTTCGTCGATCCATGGGATCGCCAGCAGTTTTCCGTTGTACTCCACCGCCCTTCCCGCCACCAGCTCCTTGATCACCCGGGTCGCGGCGGCGGTGGCCTCGAGGGTGGTGGGGGTGCGCCCGATGTAACGCAGCGCGGAGTCTCCCCGCCCCATCCCGCACACGGTCCGGGGCCCGAACATGTCGTTGAGGGTGGCGAACAGCGAGGCCAGCACCGTCCAGTCCCTGGTGCCCGGATTGGTGACCATCGGCCCCACGATCAGGTGCTCGGTGTGGGCGAGTATCTGGCTGTAGATGACGAAGGGCTCCTGCCACAGCACGTGGGAGTCGAAGGTCCA
>DATHSX010000464.1:0-2992 GCA_035463935.1 Acidimicrobiia bacterium
GGGCTTTGTCCCCGGCAGCTCTTATCGCATCATCCTGCGCGGGCCTTCGACCATCGACCTGGCCCTGGTGGTCGCCGACCGCAGCGGCGTCTTCGCCGTGAGCCTCCACTTCCCGGACCACGTGGCCCCGGGCAGCTTCCGCGTGATCGCCTGCACCGTCACCTCGGCCGGTACCTGCCCAACCACCGCCGACGCCACCCTGGTCCTTATCGCCCCACCCACCACCACCACCACCGCTACCACGACCACGACCGCCCCCACGACCACCACCGCCCCGGTAACCACCACGACGACTCTGCCCCTGGCCGGTTCGACCACCACCACCTCAGCTACCACCACCACTCTGGCGGTGGCGATCGAGACCACGACCACCACCTTCGGCTTCGGGGCCACCTCGACCACGCTTGGAGGCGACCCCCCCGCTCCCCCCTCCACCTTCCCCCTGGGGGCGACCACAGTCACGTCGCTCCCGGACGAGTTCACCGGTGGCGCGATCCCCGACGTCGCCAACCTGACCCTGACCGACATTGAGGTGACCCAAGGATTGCAGGACCTCCAAAACCGCTTCCCGCTGGTGGCGGGCCGGCGCACCTATGTCCGGCTCTATGGCGTCACCGCCGGTGCAACGGAACAGACCGGGGTGATGGCCGCCGTGGAGGGAGTCAGGGACGGGGAGTCGCTCGGGATCATCTTCGCCGAAAACGCCCCGGTCCACTTCGCCGACCATCTCATCCGTATCGATCATGACTACAGCCCCTACTTCCGCCTGCCCGACGACTGGACCGAAGGCACCCTGACTTTGCGCGGCTGGATCTGGGCGAACGACCCCGGCGCCGGCAACGAGCCGGTCCAGGCCGACAACCTCAAGGCGGTCACCGTCGAGTTTCATGAAGCCCGGCCCCTCCATCTCTATCTGTACCCGCTCTACCTGACCGAAGAGTTCGACCCCGACGGCGACCCGGTGATCTACCAGGCGGCCCAGGGCTGGTTCGCCCAGACCCTCGCCGTGCTGCGGCTCCTCCCCGTCGAACACCTCCAGGTCCACTTCCCGTCCCAGGTGGTGGGTGACGCCGACTCGGACTGGGATCTGAGCGAGGATGGCGACCCCGGAGAGCCCCTGTTGGCCCTGCTCGAACTGCACGAGGCGTCCGGGCTGGGCAACAACCACCACTTTGTGGGAATGGTCGATCCGGCCCTCGCCGACCTCATGAAGTTCGGCGGCTTTGGCAAGGGTCTCGACGAGCCGGTCGTGTGGGCCCGGATGCACGGCGGTTTCGGTGCCGAGGTCCCCTGGTTCCAGCGCGGCGGCACCATCGTCGCTCACGAATTGGGCCACAACATGGGGATCTCGCACGCTCCCTGTCTGATGGTGTTTGGCGATCCCGTACCTGGCGAGGCGGCGGGCGGAGCAACCGACCCCCTCTTCCCCCAGGCCTACGGGTGGCCAGACTGTTCGCTGGCCCCCACCGATATCGAAGGCTTCTACGGGTTCGACGTCTACTGGGAGACCACCCCGCTGGGTTATCCGGCAGTGATGAGCAACAACAGCTCGTTATCGCACCCCGCCGTGGCCTACCCGTTCATGGGCTACCGCGCCCCCGGCTGGCTCGACCCCTGGCACGGCTGCCTGGTGCTTCAGTTCCTCGACGTCCCCTGTGAGCAGGGCGACTTGATCTTCATCCAGGACGACGTCCCCGGACAGGGCCAGGGCCTCCCGCCCACCGGATCAGGAGGCAACACCCCGTTCAATTGCCAGCTGATGGAAAGCTCCTTCGGGGATGACTTCTGCAACTTCGCCCCGGTGCAGCCCTTCGACCCCACCAACGCCGCGGAGGCCGACTCCGACTTAGTGATCTCGGGCAAAGTCAGCCCCGGGGCCGGAACGGGAGAGTTGTTTCCGGTCTTCGCCTATCCCGAGCGGCGGGCGCTCGAAGCCAGCCTGGCTGGTGACGACGTCGCCAACGGACCCTATCTGGTGGTGCTTCGCAACCAGGAGGGGGCGGTATTGACAGCCACCTCGCTCGATCTGGAAGAGGGGGGCGGCCATGGGGCGGATGTGACCGGTAGCGAGGTCTTCGTCACCCGCCTGCCCGCCCTCGCCGGTGCCACGAGCATCGAACTGGTGTCGCCGGGGGGCGTTCTGGCCCGAATCGGCGCCAGCCCGGCGCCGCCGGGCGGTGAGAAGGTGTCCGTGGCGAAGAGCGAGACCGACCTCGGCATCACCTGGTCCGCCTCCGACCCGGACGGCGACCCGCTGGTCGCCCAGGTGCAGTACCGGTCAGGCCCGGAAGGCGCCTGGATCCCCATCGGACACCGCATCACCGCTGGCCAGCTCTCCGTCAACGCCGGATCGCTCCCGGGAGGAGAGGCGGGGGTGGTGCGCGTGCTGGTCTCGGATGGCTTTCACACCACCGCAAGTGGGTCAGAACCGTTCGCTCTGCCCGACCGGGCGCCGCAGACACTCATCTTCGAGCCCCTCGCCGGTCAGACCCGGCCGGCCAGGCGGGCCGTCGATCTGGTTGGCCAGGCCCTCGACCCGGAGGACGGGTTCCTGGACGGCGATGCCGTCATCTGGACCTCGGCGCTCGACGGCCTCCTCGGCACCGGGACCCGGCTATCGGTCCCGACCCTCAGCGAGGGCACGCACCGGATCACCTTCACCGCCACCGACTCCGCCGGACAGACTGCCGTGGCAGAGACGACGGTGGTGGTCGGCGTCACCGACCTTCCCGACCAGGCGGTGGTCGACACCGTCCGGGCGGCACTGGCCGGGGAGTTGCCGCCGCCACCAGCGGACCCCTCCGCGACAACGCCTGGTCCGGGCGCCGCTCCCGCTGTCGACGCCGGCCTAAGCGGCGTCGTGGCCGGGGCGGCCGGGCTGGTGGTCCTGGCGTCGGCCGCGCTGGCATGGCGGCGCCGCCGCGAACGAATCTGAGGCGTCCGGGAAGGCTGTCGCACCGCTGGGGCCCGGCGCGCTTCCGATTTCTGTGGG
>DATHSX010000465.1:0-5911 GCA_035463935.1 Acidimicrobiia bacterium
ATTTCGCCCTTCGGACGGTCAGACCTTTGTCATTACCAAGAACGGTCAAGTGTGGAGTCTGGCCGACTCCGGCCCTGCGGTCTTCCTCGACATATCCGATCAAGTCCGCAACTCGGGCGAGCAGGGGTTGTTGGGGGCGGCCTGGCATCCCACGGAGGCCGATCGCCTCCTTCTCCATTACAGCGACGGTAACGGCGACACAGTCGTCTCCGAATTCGTCGCCGGCGGCGAGCGGGTGATCTTCACCACCTCCCAGCCGGCTTCCAACCACAACGGCGGCATGATTGCCTTCGGAGCCGATGGTTACCTGTACATCGCCCTCGGCGATGGCGGCGGTGGGGGCGATACCTTCGGGAATGGTCAGAGCGTGGATGATCTCTTGGGGGGCATGCTGCGGATCGACGTCGACTCGGGTGAGCCGTACGGCATCCCCGAAGACAATCCCTATGTTGATGGTTCGGGAGCACCCGAGGTGTGGTCGAGCGGGCTGCGCAATCCCTGGCGCTTTTGGTTTGATCAGCCTGCGGCGGGATCGGCAGGACTGCTCTACATCGGAGACGTCGGGCAGAGCTCTTACGAGGAGATCGATGTGGCTCCCGCCGACGCACCGGGTTTGAACTATGGCTGGCCCATCACCGAAGGCCTGCACTGCTTCAATCCGCCCCAGGGCTGCGACGCGGGGCCGCTGACGCTCCCGGTGATCGAGGTGCCGCACTCGAGCGGCGTGTGTTCGATCACAGGCGGTGTGGTCTACCGAGGCCTGGCTATTCCGGAACTGACGGGTCATTACTTCTACTCCGACTACTGCGCCGGATATCTCCGCAGCTTCCTCTTCTCGGACGGGGCCGCCACCGAAGAGCAGGACTGGACCGAGCAGGTGGGCTACCACGGTGGCGTGACCTCGTTTGGAGTCGATGCAAGCGGTGAGGTGTACGTGATGACCTCGGACACCGTGTACCGGATCGATCCGGTGCGTTGAGCTCCGCCGCGTGGGATCGAAGGTGGTGGGTTGCGCACGTCCGCATCAGCTGGCGCGATCGGCGATGTCCGGGACGCGTCACCCTCCGCTGATACCCTCGGCGATGTGGAAGTGGGAGAACAGCAGCCGGTAGGCAGGGTGATCGGGACGGAGGATTCCACCCCGCTCGAATTCTGGGTGGGTGTGGACCCGGAGCGGTTCCTGCAACTGGACGACGTTGTCGCTCTCGAACGCCGGCTTCCGGGTGGTGATGTGGTCCACATATATGGCGTAGTCGCCCAGGTCCGGGCCCGCCATGAGGGAGCCCGGTTCGATTCGGACGTCTTCCTGATCGAACAGGGTCTGCTTCCGGCCGAGGTTTCCGAAGCTGCTCAGGTCACTGCCACCCGGTTTGAGCCCGAGGTGTTCGTGCCGCCGCTTCCGGGCCAGTCCGTCAACGTGGCGGTGGGCGAGGAGAGAGAGCGGGCGCTCTTCTTCGACCGGATGCAAAAGCGCCTCCCGGTGGGGCTCTCTCGCAGCGGTGAGCCCCTGTTCGTAAACCTCGAGTTCATCGACGGGCAACGGGGGGCCCACGTCAATATCTCCGGCATCTCCGGTGTGGCCACGAAAACCACCTACGCCACCTTCCTGCTCCATTCGTTGTTCAGCTCGGGAGCGCTGGGTGACCGCGCCATCAACACCAAGGCGCTCATATTCAACGTCAAGGGCGAAGATCTGCTCTTTCTCGATCACCCCAACCTGGGTCTGGACGACGAACAACGCGAGCGGTATCGGCTGTTGGGCCTGCCGGCGGAGCCCTTCCGCTCCCTCCGGGTGTACGCCCCGCCCCGGCCCGGCCCGGCCGCCACACCCGATGTCTCGGCCCGCAGCCGCGGGGTGACCTCCTTCTTCTGGACGCTGGAGGAGTTCTGCCGCGACGACCTGCTGCGTTTCCTCTTCGCCGATGCCGAAGACGACCGGGCCCAGTACACGATGGTCGTCTACAACGTTATGGCTCAGTTGCAGAAGGCGAAGGGCATCGGCGATGGGGGAGTCCGCATCGAGGGCCAGGAGGTCCGCACGTTCCGGGATCTGGTCCAAGTGATCAACGACAAGGTATCCAACGACAACGATGGGCCGGCTTGGGCCGGCCCGGCCATTGGCAAAGGAACCGTGAATGCCTTCGTGCGCCGTCTGGCGGGGGCGGTGCGCCACGTCGAACGACTGGTCCGGGGCGATCAACCGGAACCCGAGAAGAACCGTATCACCCTCGACCATCAGGTAACCGTGGTCGACCTCCATAACCTGCACGACCGGGCCAAACGGTTCGTGGTCGGGGTGAGCGTTCGCCGCGCCTTCGAGGACAAGGAAGGTGCCGGCCAGTCCGGTGAACTGCTCTTTCTGGTCCTGGACGAACTGAACAAGTACGCCCCCCACGAGGGACAAAGCCCGATAAAGGAAATACTCCTCGACGTCGCCGAACGCGGACGCAGCCTGGGGGTGATCCTGATCGGGGCCCAGCAGACCGCCAGCGAGGTCGAGCGACGGATCATCGCCAACTGCGCGGTGAGGGTCGTGGGCCGGCTCGACCCGGCCGAGGGTGCCCGCGAGCAATACGGCTTCCTGCCGCCCGTACAACGCCAGCGCGCCACGATCCTCAAGCCGGGGACCATGCTGCTGGCCCAGCCAGAGCTCCCGGTGCCGCTGGTCCTGGAGTTTCCCTTCCCGGCGTGGGCGACCAGGGCATCGGAAGCCGGTTCCCTTTCACGCGCCGGCGGGCAGGACCTCGACCCCTTCGCCGGGCTCAACTGATGCCGCCGGCGCCTCCCCCGACGTGAAGTTCCTTCATACCGGCGACTGGCACGTGGGCCGCACGATTCGCGGCCGTCCCCGCGACGACGAGCACCGGGCCGTGCTCGGCGAGATAGCCGCCGTCGCCGCCGATGAGCAGGTCGAGCTGATATTGGTGGCGGGCGACATCTTCGACACCGCCGCTCCGGCCCCGGCAGCCGAGGAGATCGTCTATCGGGCCCTGCTTGATCTGGCGTCGGTAGCCCCCGTGGTCATCGTGGCGGGCAACCACGACAGTCCGGCCCGCCTGCGGGCAGTGGCCCCGCTGCTCGAACTGGGCCGGGTCACGGTGTGCGCCTCCGTCCAGCGGCCCGACCAGGGCGGAGCCATCACGATCGGCGGCCTGCCGGCACGAATCGCCTTGATCCCGTTCATCGGCAAGCGCGGGATCGTCCGGGTCGAGGAAATCCTCTCGCTTGACACCCCCGACCTCATTGGGGAGTACGCCGATCGGGTAGAGCGGATCGTCACAGCGCTGTGCCGGGACATGACCTCGGACACCGTCAACATCGTGCTCGGGCACCTGATGGTGCTGGGTGGCGAGACCGGCGGGGGGGAACGGACCGCTCACCTATTCGACTACGCCATCTCCGCTCTGGCCTTCCCCGGGCACCTCAGCTACGTTGCCCTCGGACATCTCCACCGGCCGCAGCGGGTGCCCGCCCCGGCTCCGGTGTGGTACTCGGGTTCTCCGCTCCAGCTGGACTTCGGAGAGGGGGAGGACCGCAAGGCCGTGGTGCTGGTCGAGGCCGAGCCGGGGCTACCCGCCCGGGTAGAGACCCGCTTCCTCTCGGCCGGCCGGCGGTTGCGCACCGTCCGGGGCACCCTGGCCGATATCGCCGCAATTGCCAGTGGGTTGGGTGCCAGTGGGTTGGGTGCCAGTGGGTTGGGCAATGACTATCTCCGGGTGGAACTGGAAGAAATGGCCCGGGTGGGCCTGGCCGAGGAGGTCCGGGACCTGTTACCCGAAGCAGTGGAGATTCGACTGGCAACGTCCGACCTTGCGGGCGGTTCGGCCTCCCCACCCCGCCGACTAGGGCGTGATCCCGGAGAGCTCTTCCGGGAGTACCTGGCCTACCGCCGCATCGATGATCCGAAGCTGGTGGCGTTCTTCGACGAACTCGTGGCGGCCAGCCACGAGACCGACGGCCCAGGGGCGGATGGTTATGCGACCTGAGCGCCTCATCCTCAAAGGCTTCGGCGCCTTCCGGCACCGTACCGAGATCGACTTCTCCGGGGTCGAACTGTTCGCTCTCACCGGCCCGACCGGCTCAGGGAAGACCACGGTCCTCGACGGGATGTGTTTCGCCCTCTACGGGTCGGTGCCCCGGCATGGCAAAGGATCGGTGGCTCCGGTCGTCACTCAGGGTCTGGTCGAGGCCACGGTCGCCTTCAGATTCAGCATCGGGGACCAGATCTTCCAGGTGGCCCGGCGGGTCCGGAAGGACCCGAAACGCAAGGCTGCCAGCACCGGTGAGGCGAGCCTCGAACGGGTGGATAACAACGGAGCCGTCGAGACACTCGCCACCGGCGCCGGCCAGGTGACCGACCGCGTCATGGACTTGCTGGGACTGGACTTCGACCAGTTCACGACGTGCGTGCTGCTTCCCCAGGGCGAGTTCGCCCGCTTCCTTCACGACAAGCCGGCCGGTCGACAGGAGCTCCTCACGGCTTTGCTTGATCTCGGGATATACGACAGAGTGGGCCAGGCCGCCCTCGTTCGCCAGCGGGTGGCCGAAGACCGCCTGGCCATGATCGACCGGCGGCTGGTTGAGCTCGAAGCCATGACCGAGCAGGACCTGGCAGAGGCCCGTGCCAGGGAGGTGGAACTCACCGACTTGCTGAGATGGGTGGAAGACACCCAACCCGAGCTCGCCGCTCTCGAGGCCGAGGCGCGGGACCAGCAAGCCGAAGCGGGGCGCCAGCAGGCGATGCTCGCCGCGGTCCGTTCGCTTCGCCTCCCCGAAGATCTCGATGCCGCCCGGGAGCAGGTGGCCGCCTTCCGCACCGAAGAGGAGCACGCCGCCAACGCGCTGGAAGCGGCCCGTTCGGCGGTGGCAGACCTCGCCGAGCAGCGCGCGGCCCTGCCCGCCAAGACCCAGATCACTGCCTGGGTCGAGGCCCACCACGCCCTGGGATCGGCCCGCGCGGAGCTGGAAAGGGCAGCGCCCGTCGCCGTCGAAATGCGGGAAAGGCTGCTGACGGCCACCACGGCGCTCGCCGAAGCCAGAGAAGCGTTCGGGGCGGCGGCCGATGCCGACCGGGCTGCCCACCTGCGGCTCGGCCTGAAGGTCGGCGGCCCCTGTCCGGTATGCGGCCAGGCGATCACCACCATTCCCGGGGCCGCCCCCGAGACAGCAGCGGAGGAGGCACAGGCGACCCTGACGCGGGCGGAACAGGACGAGGCCGAGGCCCGGGTGGCCCGGGCCCAGGCCGACAACCTGGTGCAGCGGCTCCAAGATCGGATCGCCGACCTCACGAGCCAGCTCGACCAGGTGGCCGCGCTCGACGAACTGGCGGCCCTGGCCGGGAGGGTCGAGGCCCACGAAAAGTCGAGCACCGAGGCTCAAGCCGCTCTTGCTGCAGCCCGCGAGCGGCTCGAGGAGATCGCAAAGAGCCGCCAGATGACGGTGGCCCGGGAGAGTGCGATTCGGGGGAAGCTGCAGGCAGCATGGTCACGGGTCGCTCAGGCCGGCTTGGAGCCACCACCCCTCGAGCTCGAGGATGTCTTTCGGTCGTGGAGGCAGCTGGAGGAATGGCGCGCCTCGGCCGAGCCCCGAGTAGCCGAGTCCGCCGAGAAGGCCAGTGCCCTGGTCGACGAGGTGGGGGCGCGGCGTCGCCTGGTCGCCGAGGCGATCACCCGCCGGTTGGAGTCGCTCGCGGTGAGAATGGGGACATCTCCGCCGCGTGACGCCGTCTTCGATGCCTTGAGCGTCGTCAAAGGTCGCCGCCAGCAGATCGAGGACGCTTTAACGGAAGCCCTGGCCAGGGCCGCCGAGCGGGAGAGTGTCGCATTCGAACAACAGCTAGCGCGCCGGCTCAACCTCGAACTGCGGGCGGACCATTTCAAGCAGTGGCTCTTCGATGAGGTGTTCGCTTCCC
>DATHSX010000466.1:0-4110 GCA_035463935.1 Acidimicrobiia bacterium
CATCCGGTCGAGCGTCACCCGGTTCGACCGGAGTCTCGTCCGCCAGCGAGCAGAGAACCTGGATTCCATCGGGTCGGAAGTAGAACTCGTTGTCGATATCGGCAACGAGGGGCCAGCGGGCGTATTCGGAGTCACCGGGAACCATGAAGGCGGTGCGCCTTCTTGGTTCCAGGCCGATCCTCGCCGCGCCGGCCATACCTCCTACAACGTCACACCACGCCCCGGCGGCGTTGACCACCACGTCAGCCGTGAGCACGACGGTTCCCGCGTGGATCATCCATCGACCATGGCGATGGCTGAGGGCCGTCACCTGAGTAGAAGTCAGTATGGTCGCCCCCGCCTGTCGCATTCCTCTCACAAACGCTTGATGGAGGGCGGCGACGTCGAGGTCAAGGGCCTGGGGCTCCCAGACGGCCCCCGCCACATAATCAGGCCTCAGGCCCGGTACCAGCCTGCGGGCGTCCTGTGGGGTCAGCCAGCGGGTCGCGCGGTCTCCGCTCGCCATCGCTCGCTGGAGGGAAGCCATCTGGTCCTCACGACCCACCCACAGAGCGCCCCGGGGGGCGAGGAGGGGTTGATCGGCCAATCCGGGCGGGGGACTCTCGAAGAAGGGGAGGCTGGCCCGCGTCAGCGGGCGATTGGGAGTCGCCCCGTAATTCTCGAAATAGAGGGCTGCGGACCGACCGGTCGCGTGGTATGCCAGCGTCCGCTCCTGCTCGAGCAGGGTCACCTCCTGTCCGCTGATGGCCAGGTAGTAACCAGCCGCCACCCCGGCGATCCCACCCCCAATCACCGTGATCTTCACGCCGGAACGGGAATGGCAGGCTCCAGGATCGACTCGATGTCCACATCACCCGGCAGGGTGCCGTACAGGAACCCGCCTTCGCCGCCGAGTCTGGTGCGCACAAAGGCCTCGGTCACCGGCGGCCGTCCGTGGCGGGCCAGCAGGCTCGCCTGCAGGGCGATTGCCAGCCTTTCGGTGATCAACCGCGCTTGGCCCTGCGGTTCTTCGGGATGGCGAAGCGTCGCCAGTCCGGTGGCGATGGCTCGGTCGATCCGGGGATCGGTTCCGGCTCCGAGTGCCAATTCATCCTCCAAGGCGGTGATGGTTTCGGGGTTGGCGGCGCGCAAGACATCGAGGGCAATGACGTTGCCCGAGCCCTCCCAGATGCCATTGACCGGAGCCTCCCGATAGAGACGGGGCATGATCGATTCTTCGACAAAGCCGTTGCCGCCGAGGCACTCGAGCGCTTCGTGGACGACCTCGGCGCATCGCTTCGTCACCCAGTACTTCGCCAACGGGGTGGCGATCCGCCGGAGGGCGGCGTCGTGCTGGTCATCGGGCGCGCGGTCGAAGGCGGTGGCGAGGCGGGTCATCAGCAGCACCGCTGCCTCGGTTTCCACCTCCAGGTCGGCGAGGACGTTGCGCATGGCGGGTTGGTCGATGAGGCTGCGACCAAACGCCTCCCGGTAGCGGCAGTGGTGGAGCGCCTGCGTTACGGCTTGGCGCATCAGGGCGGCCGAACCGGTCACACAGTCGAGTCGGGTGCCGTTGACCATTTCGATGATCGTGGCGACGCCCCGGCCCTCCTCGCCCACCCGCTCGGCGAAGGCGCCTTCGAACTCAACCTCGGCCGACGCATTGGACCGGTTGCCCAGCTTGTCCTTGAGCCGCTGGATCCGGATTTCATTGACCGTGCCGTCAGGACGAAAGCGAGGGAGGAGGAAGCAGGTGAGGCGACCGGAGGCTTGGGCCAGGATCAGAAAGGCGTCGTTCATCGGAGCCGACGTGAACCACTTATGCCCGGTGACCAGATAGCCGTCGGCGTACCGCTCGGCCACGGTTGTGTTGGTCCGGACGTCCGATCCCCCCTGCTTTTCGGTCATGCCCATGCCAAACAATGCCCCGGTCTTGGCGCTCATCGGTCGGAACGAGGGGTCGTAGGAGCGACTGAGCACCGTCGGCTCCCAGGCCGCGGCGAGTTCCGGCTGGTGGCGGAGAGCCGGGAGCACGGCGTATGTCATCGAAATGGGACAGAAGTGCCCCGCCTCGATCTGACTGGCGAGAAAGGTGTGGGCGGTGCGAACGAGATGGCCCGCTTTGGCACCTTCGGGCTCCCAGGGGAGGGAGTGCAGACCCTGGCGGACCGAGAGGTCGAGCAAGTTGTGCCAGGCCGGGTGGAACTCCACCTGATCGATCCGATTGCCAAAGCGGTCGTGCGTCCGCAGGGTGGGGTGATAGCGATCGGCGAGAAATCCCCACTCGTAGACCTCCGCAGAGGCCACCCTTTTGCCAAAAGCGGTGAGCCCATCTTCGGCCCATCCGGCCCCGTCTCGGGCCAGGGCTTCGAGCAGGATCGGCTCGGCCGCGGCTAGGTCGTAGTCGTGCAGGGGCGGAGGTTGATTGCGAACCTCGTGGGTGGCGATGGCGACCCTCCTTGGTACACCCCGCAGGCTACCCGGGTCGGTAGGGTCGTCTGCGTGCCCGTGGAGCCTCCTGCCAGCCGCTTCGTCCTTCCCAATCCCCAACTGGCCGGATCCGATGACGTCGTCGCGAGAGGTGGCGACCTGGCCCCGGGCACGATTCTGGCCGCCTACCGGCAGGGGATGTTCCCGATGCATCTACCTGATGGCCGGTTGGCCTGGTGGTCGCCGGTCGAAAGAGGCGTGATCCCCCTCGACGGGATGCGAATCAGCCGTTCGCTTCGTCGGTCCTGCCGGCGATACCGGATATCGGTCGATGCCGACCCGGCCGGAGTCCTCGAGCGCTGCGCCGACCCGTCGCGGCCGCACGGGTGGATCACAGCCGAAATCCGCTCGGCCTATCTGGAGCTTTTCAAGCTGGGCTGGGTTCACTCGGTCGAGGCGTGGGACACCATGGGCCGGCTGGCCGGCGGTCTCTACGGAGTGGCAATCGGCGGCCTGTTCGCCGGTGAGTCGATGTTCAGCAGGGCGCGTGACGCCTCCAAGGTGGCCCTGGTTCACCTGGTCGAAATCCTCAGCGAGGTTGACGCGGGGCTGCTTGACGTGCAGTGGGCAACTCCTCATCTTGTCTCTCTGGGGGCGGTGGGCATCCGCCGGGGGGAGTACCTCCGGCGCTTGGCGCTGGCACTAGCGGCGCCGGATCCGTGGGTAACGGACTCCGGCTTGGTCGGGCCGCCTTCCGTCTAGTCTCACCGGGCCTTGGAGGGTGGAACCGTGACCGGCCCGGTGCTGGCCGGTATCGACTTGACACCGATCGGTCGCCGGGTGGCCGAGCGCGGTCGCATGCTGGCCGAGAGTCGCGGACTCCCTCTGCGCCTGGTGTCGGTCAACGAGTCACTGAGCGAGGCCTTCCTGGATGATGGACTGGCGAAGCTCCTCTACGAACAGCAGCGGCGCAATCTCGAGCAGGTGTCGGCGTGGTGCCAGGGCCGGACGACCGTTCCGGTGACCCATGAGACCCTGCGGGGCTCGATCGGATGGGAGCTCGTCCGGGAGGCGAAGCGGGCGGCGGTCGTGTTAGTGGGAACCTCCGCCGTGGACGTCGAGAGATGCGGGCCTATCGCTCGCCGGGTGGCGATCATGTCGACGGGCGATGTACTGGTCGTGCGCAGGCAGCCGCGGTCGATGTATCGCAAGATCCTGGCAGGGGTGGACTTCTCGGAACACTCCAAACTGGCAGTGGAAACGGCCCTGCGCTGGTTCCCGGATACCGATCTCACCGCGGTGTTCTCGCTGCCTTCCCGGTGGGATCCGGCCCTGGCCGAAGCGGGACTCTTCGATGTGGAGGTGGCCGCCTCCCGCAGCAGCAGGATGCGGCGGGCAACGGAACGTATGGAGGAGTTCGTGGCCGAGTGGCCGGGCAGGGTGAAGCCACTGGTGGTGGACGGCCCCCCGGCGACGGCCATCGACGAAATTGTGCGGCGCCGAGGAGTGGATCTGGTAGTGGTTACCAACCGGGGAGCCGGGGCCACCAAGATGGTCCTGCTCGGCACCGTCGCCGACGGGGTACTCGAGGCCATGCCCTCCGACGTGATGGTGGTTCGCGTCCCGGGCGACTTCCGGAGGCCCTGAGGCACCTGTGCCCGCCCGCCGTAGCCAACTCCTGCCAGCAGACTCCCGAGTCGC
>DATHSX010000467.1:0-2570 GCA_035463935.1 Acidimicrobiia bacterium
AGAAGTGATCCAGTCCTCGTCGAGCATCGTGTCGAGCACGTCGTTGCGACGTTCGAGGACGTTGTCGGGCCGGCGCCGCGGGTCATAGAGGGTGGGGTTGCGGACCAGGACGGCCAGGGTGGCCGCTTCGTCGAGGGTGAGCTCGGTCATGGTCTTTCCGTAGAACTCGCGAGCCGCAGCCTTGACGCCGTAGGCACCGGCCCCGAAATAGACCGAGTTCATGTAGAACTCGAGAATCTCGTCCTTCTCGTACCGGCGTTCGAGTTCGGCTGCGATGAAAGCCTCTTTGATCTTCCTTTCGATAGTGACCTCGTCCCCCACGAAGACCTTCTTGACGATCTGCTGGGTGATGGTCGAACCGCCCCGGGTGTTGCCGCTCCGGAAGTTGTCGAGGGCGGCCGAGGCGATGGCCGGAAAGGACACGCCGTTGTGCTCATAGAACTGATTGTCCTCGGCGGCCAGGATGGCCAGTTTCAATAACTCGGGGACCTGGTCAATGGGAACCGGTTCCGAGTTGCGCCCATCGTGCAACTCGGCCAGCAGCTCACCGTTCTTGGCGTACACCCTCGACACCCGGGACAGGTCGGGAAGGGGAAGCGCGAGCGAGGCCACATCGGGCACGTACTCGGCCCGAACCTTATCGATGGTGCCGTAGGCCGAGTTCGCCCCGAGAAACGTGAACAGGCCCACCCAGGTGCTGCCGAGCAGGGCGATGGAGAGCAGCCCGGCCAGAGCGGGGAACCACCGCCCCCGCCTTTCCCGCGCCTCCATTTGATGGATGAGCGAACGTCGGGTCATGAAGCCTGGAGAGACATAGGGGATTACCGGAGGGAGGGCCTCGGTAGCATGAAGCCTAACCCCCACAGACCGGTATTACGTGCGCACGTCCAGCGGCATCGACATCCAGATCCTGTACGAAAGCCCAGCTGATCCCGAGTCAATCGGCCGCCCCGGAGAGTATCCGTTCACCCGCGGCCCCTATCCCACCATGTACCGGGGGAGACCCTGGACAATGCGCCAGTACGCCGGCTTCGGCACCGCCGAAGAAACCAACGCCCGGTTCCGGTCACTGCTGGCTGCCGGCCAGACCGGGCTCTCGGTGGCCTTTGATCTTCCCACCCAGATGGGCCTCGACAGCGACCATCCGCTGGCCGCCGGGGAGGTGGGGAAGGTGGGGGTGGCCATCGATACGCTCGACGATCTGCGGAGGTTGCTGACGGGCCTGCCGCTCGATGAGGTCTCCACCTCGATGACCATCAACGCCACCGCTCCGATCCTGCTGCTCCTCTACCAGCTGGTGGCCGAGGAGCAAGGGGTGGCAACCGACCGGATCAAGGGAACGGTCCAGAACGACATCCTCAAGGAGTACGTCGCTCGGGGCACCTACATCTATCCACCGCAGCCTTCTATGCGACTGGTCACCGACCTCTTCTCCTACGCCGCGGCCGAACTGCCCGCTTTCAACACCATTTCGATCTCCGGTTATCACATCAGGGAGGCCGGGGCCACGGCCGCCCAGGAGCTGGCCTTTACCATCGCCAATGGCCTGGCCTATGTCCGAGCCGCGATCGATGCCGGCCTCGACATCGATGACTTCGCCCCTCGCCTTTCGTTCTTCTGGAACAGCCACAACCACTTCTTTGAGGAGGTCGCCAAGTTCCGGGCCGGGCGGCGGTTGTGGGCCGACCTGATGCGCAACAGGTTGGGGGCCCGCGACCCCCGCTCCTGGGCCATGCGTTTTCATACTCAGACCGCCGGTTCGATCCTCACCGCCCAGCAGCCGGAAAACAACATCGTCCGGACGACGGTGCAGGCGATGGCGGCGATCATCGGTGGCACCCAATCGCTGCACACCAACGCCTATGACGAAGCGCTCGGGCTTCCCACCGAGGAATCGGCCCGGCTGGCGTTGCGCACCCAGCAGGTTCTGGCCCACGAGTCGGGGATGGTCGACACGGTCGATCCTCTGGCTGGCTCGTATTTTGTCGAGGCCCTCACCGACGAGTTGGAGGCAGTGGCTCGCCGCCTCCTCGACGAGGTCGAGACCAGGGGCGGGGCGGTGACGGCCATCGAGAGCGGGTGGATGCAGAGCCAGATCGAGGAGGCGGCCTATCAGGAGGCCCGTCGCCAGGAAAAGGGTGAATCGGTAGTGGTCGGAGTCAACCGGTTCGCCGCCGGGACGACCGAATCGGTCCCCTCCCTGACAATCGATCCACGCCTCGAAAAAGAGCAGGTCGACCGACTCCAAACCTGGAAGGCCGAGCGCGACGGCGAGCTCGTTGCCGCCGCCCTCGCCGACATCGGCGAGGCGGCGATTTCCGGCGACAACCTGTTGTATCCCCTAAAGCGAGCACTGGCGGCTGGTGCCACCCTGGGCGAAGCGTCGGAAGCGATGCGGCTTGTTTTCGGCAGTCACCGGCCCTGACCCTCACGAGAAGAACGGCATGACCACGCCACCAGCGCAGGGGAGGTTTCTGATCATCGGGGCGGGCCCGGCCGGCACGGCCGCGGCCACTGCCGCCGCCGCCCTCGGCGCCCGGGTGACCTTGGTCGAGCGGCAGGTGGTGGGC
>DATHSX010000468.1:0-1806 GCA_035463935.1 Acidimicrobiia bacterium
CGCCGCCGGCGAAGACGCCTTTCTTGGAGGTGCGACCCGTCGAGGGATCGGCGACCACCGTGCCGCGCACCCCATGAAGCAGATCTGGGGAACTCTTGCGCAAGAGCGGGTTGGGTCCGTTCCCGGCCGCCACGATGGCGACGTCGAGGGCCATCTCCTTTTCGCTCCCCTCCACCGGGACCGGACGGGCCCGGCCATCCTCATCGGGCGGCCCCAGCGCCATCTTCACCACTCGCATCCCCCTCAGATGCCCGTTCTCGTCGCCCAGAAATCCGAGCGGGGAGGTGAGGAACTCAAAGTCGACTCCCTCCTCACGGGCATGCCGGATCTCCTCGTGGCGGGCGGGCATCTCGGCTTCGGTCCGCCGGTAGACAATGAACGCTCGAGCAGCACCGAGACGCAGGGCGGTGCGGACCGCGTCCATAGCGGTATTGCCCCCGCCGATCACCGCCACCCGCCTTCCGGCCAGGTCGTGCACGGGGGTATCGGACTCCGCCCGATAGGCCCGCATAAGGTTCACCCGGGTGAGGAACTCGTTGGCCGAGTAGACGCCCACCAGATGCTCGCCAGGCACCCCGAGGAAGGAAGGCAGCCCGGCCCCCACCCCCACAAAGACGGCTTGGTACTCCGCGAGTAGATCGTCGAGCGTCTCCGCCAGGCCGATCGGGGCATTGGTTACGAACTCCACGCCCATCGAACGCAGCCGGTCGATCTCGGCCGAGACCACCTCGCGGGGAAGCCGATACTCGGGAATGCCATAGACGAGGACCCCGCCGACCTCGTGCAGCGCCTCGAATACCGTGACCCCATGGCCCTGGCGGGCCAAATCGAAGGCGCAGGCCAGGCCCGCCGGCCCGCTACCCACGATCGCGACTCGCTGGCCGGTGCTCTCCCGGATCTGGTCACCCGGCGCGATTGAGTGGTCGCGAGCGAAGTCAGCCACGAACCGCTCCAGGTGACCGATGGCGATCGGGCGCCCCTTCTTCACCAGAACGCAGGCCCCCTCGCACTGGATCTCCTGCGGGCAGACCCGGCCGCACACCGCAGGCAGGGAACTATCGATCGCGATCGTACGGGCCGCCGCTCCGAAGTCACCCGCCGCGACCTGCTGGATGAACTGGTCGATCCGGATTCCGACCGGGCAACCGTCGATGCACTTGGGGCGAGGGCACAACAGACAGCGCTGAGCTTCGAGCACCGCCATTTGGGAGGTGAACCCGAGGTTCACCTCGTCGAAGCTGTGCGCCCTCTCCATGGCTTCCCGCTCGGGCATTTCGGTGCGCGGCCACGCCAGCCGTTCCTTGCGGGCGACCGTGCTCACAGCGGCTCCGATTGGCTGCCCGCCAGCTGGGCCAGCTCAAACCCCTGATAGGTGTTGTTGCGGGCCGCCAGTACGTCGAAATCGACAAGTTGGGCGTCAAACTCGGGACCGTCTACACAGGCGAACTTGGTGGAGCCGTTGACGAGGACTCGACAACCACCGCACATCCCCGTCCCGTCGACCATGATCGGGTTGAGGCTCACGACGGTCTCGATACCCCGCGGCCTGGTCATCTCGGCAACGGCCCGCATCATGGGGATCGGACCCACAGCCAGCACCCGATCGATTGGCTCGGGGTCGTCTAGCAGTTCCGCCAGCACGTCGGTGACCAAGCCGTGCCGCCCGTGAGAGCCGTCGTCGGTGGCGGGGTAGACCCTTTCGCATACCTGGAGTAACTCCTGCTCGAGAAGGACATACTCCTTCGACCTTCCGCCCACGATGGCCACCACTCGGTTACCAGCTTGCCGTAACGCCCTGGCGGTCGG
>DATHSX010000469.1:0-3177 GCA_035463935.1 Acidimicrobiia bacterium
CCTCGGCGATCAGATCGGTGATGTCCACCACGGCTGTCACCACCCTGCGCCCGGGTGGGCCCGCGCCAGCCACTGCATCTCCGCCAGAAGATGACCCAGATGCTCGGTGTGCATTCCCTCCCGGCCCCCCGTCCTTTGATAAGGGTCAGCGGGCTGGTCGAGTCCTGCCTCGACCAGCACCTTCGCGACCCTCGACCGCCACTGGGTCTCGAGGCCCGACGCCGGCGGGCGCTCGAACATCTCCCCCGTGAAGCGCCAAATCGTGTCCAAACCACCTTGCATGCGCAGTTTGCTCTCGGCAGTGCCGGCGCCGAGCCGAACGACCCAGTCGGATGAGAACCGCAGGTGATAGGCCGCCTCCATCCTCGCCTTGCCCGCCACCCCCGCCAGCACCGGATCGGCCGCAGCGGCGAGGGCCTCCCACAGCAGCAGCTGATAGGTGTCGAAGCAGAACAGCCGGGCGATGGTCTGGCCGAAATCGCCGTTGGGCTGCTCGCAGAGCAGCAAATTCGTGAACTCCCGCTCGGACCGCATCATCGCCAGATCATCTTCGGTTCGCCCCTGGCCCTCCAGGTCGGCTGCGCGTTCCAGGAGCGTCCGGGCGACGCCCAGGTGATCGAGGGCGATGTTGGCGAGGGCGATGTCGGTCTCCAGATCGGGACCGCGCGACACCCACTCCGACAGGCGCTGGGACATGATCAGGCAGTCGTCGGCGTGGTGGAGGACCGTGAGTTCGGCCCCCGCCGGGGCAGGCTCACCCTTCCCGGCCCGGTCCTCCCGGGGGGAGAGAATCCCCACATCCGGCTTCCGCCCGCCACCTTCCGCCCCGGTGGTCACATCTGGCCGACTTCGTCGGGAATGTCGTAGTGGGTGGCGTGCCGGTACGGCTTCTCGATCGATCCGAAGAAGGAGTCGGCGTCGTCGGGGTCCGAGGCGGTGATGTCTCTCGAGGCCACCACCCAGAGGCTGATGCCCTCCACCCGCCGGGTGTACACGTCGCGCGCCGACAGCAGGGCGGTCTCGGCGTCGGGGGCGTGGAGGCTGCCGACGTGGACATGGGACAACCCTCGGCGCTGGCGGATGAACACCTCCCACAACGGCCATTGCGAGGCCACGTGGTCTCGATCGACGCTCACCTCCGCCTCGCCTGCCACCCTCGGAACCGAATACGTCATGACGCTTTGGCTCCCCTCCGGGCCGCGAATGCCGCGGCGGCCTCGCGCACCCACTCGCCCTCTTCCCAAGCCCGCCGTTTGTGCTCGAGCCGCTCCCGGTTCATCGGGCCGTCACCTTTCACCACCGCCCAGAACTCGTCCCAACTAATGGGCCCGAAGTCGTAGTGGCCCCGCCCCTCGTTCCAGCGCAAGTCGGGATCGGGGATGGTCAGGTCTAAGAACTCGGCCTGGGGCACCGTCATGTCGACGAACTGCTGGCGCAGATCGTCGTTGCTGACCCGCTTGATCTTCCACTCAAAAGACTGCTCGGAGTGCGTGGACTCGGAGTCGTGGGGACCGAACATCATCAACGAAGGCCACCACCATCGGTCGAGCGCATCCTGAGCCATCGCTTTCTGGGCCGGGGTGCCCCGGCACAGGGCGATCATGATCTCAAAGCCCTGCCGCTGGTGGAACGACTCCTCCAGGCAGATGCGAACCATCGCCCGGGCATAGGGGCCGTAGGAGCAGCGCTTCAGCATGACCTGATTGGTGATCGCCGCCCCGTCGACGAGCCATCCGATGGCGCCCATGTCCGCCCAGGAGAGGGTGGGGTAGTTGAAGATCGACGAATACTTCTGGCGTCCGCTGTGGAGCAGTTGCACCAATTGGTCACGGGTCACTCCCAGGGTCTCCGCCGCCGAGTACAGATACAGTCCGTGTCCGGCCTCGTCCTGTACCTTGGCGATCAGGATCGCCTTGCGCCGGAGAGAGGGGGCCCGGGAGATCCAGTTGCCCTCCGGCTGCATCCCGATCACCTCCGAATGGGCGTGCTGGGCGATCTGGCGGATGAGGGTCTGGCGGTAGCCCTCCGGCATCCAGTCGGTGGGCTCCACCTTTTCTTCGGCGTCGAGGAGTGCCTGGAAGCGTTCCTCGCCAGTCATACCCGCAATCGTAACGAACGATCGTTCGTTGGTCAACCTCAGGCGTGAAGCTCGATCAGCTGCGCCTGGTTGATCCGGCCCACCGCCCCCTCCTGGTCGAATACCCAGGTGTCGGTCATCCCGATCCCGGTTGGCTGCTGGACAGCCCACGAATGCATGCCGACCCAGTCCCCCACCGGCAGTCGGTGACAGTAGAGCGAGATGTCGGGGTTGATGTAGAGGTATCGCCAGGGGTCGAGGGCCTGGGCGTTGCCGTTGGCCAGGTCGCTCAGGGTGGCTAGCCGGACAAACGGGGTCGGTTCCTCTCCGGCCACCAGCGGTACCAACAGCCGGAACCACGACAGACCCGGCCGGGTGGAGACGAAGCTGGCATCGACGCTCCTGATCTCGACCGCGTCGTAGTGAAAGCGCGGCATCGAGCGATCGCCGTAGCTGTCCCACTCCAGCACTTCGATGTCCTCGGGAAGGGGCGGGCGGACCCATTCGGAGTCCTGACCCGTGGGCAATACCACCGCCGTGGTCCGGATCTTGAGGGCCGATGCCCTTCCCAGTTCCACGTCGCCGGCCCGCAGATAGGCATCCACCACCTGGATCCGCTTTCCGTCGCGGCGCACCGCGGTGGTCACCTGCAGCGGCGCGAGCGGAACCGCCCGGAACAGATCGACGGTGAAGCGCACGATCTGCATGGGAACTGCGGTGGGAATCATCTCGACCACCCTGCCCAGCAGACCGGCCGGGGGGCTGCCGTGTTGGGAGTCGTCGGTCCAGCCTCCCCGAGTCAGCTCGGTGGGAACGAAGCTGGCACCGTCGCGTACGAAGAGTGCATCTGTCATGAGGCCGTTTTTATCAGCAATCCGCTCCCGGGGCGCATCGGTAGGGTTGACCAGGTGCGGAAGGCGCTCTGGCCGTCCCTGTCCTGGCCGCCCCCGATGCTGGCAGCGCTGCTACTGGTGGCAGCCTGCAGCGGCTCGGGCCCCGTCACGTCCGCCGCCGGCGCGGGTGACGTTCCCGCTTCCACCATCGTGCCCTTGCCCACCTCGACGAGCGTTCCCCCGGCGGTGACAAAGCCAGACCGAGCC
>DATHSX010000470.1:0-12504 GCA_035463935.1 Acidimicrobiia bacterium
CCCGATCGAGCGTGATCGATTCGACCGCCCGATGGGCGTGATGGAGAAGGGTGCCACCCGGGGTCTCGTAGACGCCGCGGCTCTTCATGCCCACGAAGCGATTCTCGACGATGTCGATGCGCCCCACACCGTGCCGGCCACCGAGAGCGTTGGCCGCCACCAGCAGGTCGACGGGGTCGAGCCGCGCACCATTGATCGCCACCGGATTGCCCGCCTCGAAGGCAACCGTGACCGTTTCCGGCTCGGAGGGAGTGTTTTCGGGGTCCAGCGTCATCCGGAACATCCCGGCCGGCGGCGACACCCATGGATCCTCGAGGACGCCCCCTTCATAGGAGATGTGAAGCAGGTTGGCATCCATCGAGTAGGGCTTCTCAGGCGTGACCGGCACCGGAATGCCCCGTTCGCGCGCATATTCGACCAAATCCGAGCGGCCTCGCAGCTTCCACTCCCGCCAAGGCGCAATCACCTTGATGTCGGGATCGAGCGCGAAAGCCGAGAGCTCGAAGCGGACCTGATCGTTTCCCTTGCCCGTGGCGCCGTGGGCGATGGCATCGGCCCCGTGCTCCCTCACGGCCCGCATCATGCCCCGGCTGATGATGGGTCGGGCCAAAGAGGTGCCGAGCAGGTAGTACCCCTCATAGACGGCGCAGGCGCGCAGAGCCGGGAAGACGGCGTCCCGAACGAACTCCTCGCGCAGATCCTCGACCACTGCCTCCACCGCTCCGGTGGCCAGTGCCTTGGCTCGCGCCTGTTCCACCTCGTCCCCCTGTCCGACATCGGCGGTGTAGGCGATCACCTCGGCGCCCTTCTCCTCGATGAGCCAGGCGAGGATGACAGAGGTGTCGAGTCCCCCCGAGTACGCCAGAACCACCTTCATCGCTCCGCTCCAATCCTTTCGAGCCGCCTGCCCAGGTCACGCCCTCCATCCCTGGCGGCCGCCACCACGAGCACCGTGTCGTCACCGGCGACCGTGCCGATCACGCCGGCGAGGCCCGCGGCGTCGACCGCGGCCGCCACCACCTGAGCTGCCCCCGGGGGGGTTTTCAGCACCACCAGGTTGCCCGACGATGTCACCGACTCGACATAGGTCGAAATGGTCCGGGCCAAATGACGATGATCCACCACCCGGCCGCCCAGGACGTATCGCTGGCCGTTCTTGGTCGCCCCCATTGCCGCCAGATCACGCGAGACGGTGGCCTGAGTGACAACGAATCCGTGCTTGCGCAGGCCCGCGACCAGTTCGGCCTGGCTGCGGGGCTCACTGCCGCCGATCAGGCGGCGCAGGGCGCGACGGCGGGCGGCGGTCTCAGCCATTTGGTGACAGGCAGTCGGCGGCAGCCAGTAGCGAGGAGAAGGACCGTTCACGCATCGTCTTGGCCTTGAGCGGCAGTTTTGACGGCATGGCCGAATCTCGTGACAGCCTCGTTAACCTCGTCTTCGGTGATGGACAGGGGCGGCGCGAATCGCACGGCATCGCTCCTGACAGCGTTGACGATCAGGCCACAATCACGGGCGGCGTCGACCACGGCGGCGGCTACCGGGTCGGCGAGCACCGCGGCCAGCAGCAGACCACGACCACGCACACCCGTTACGCCGGGGATCGCCTCCAGCCCGATGCGCAACTGATCGCCCCGCATCCGGCAGTTGGCCAGCAGGCCGCGCTGTTCGATCTCGTCAAGGGTGGCCAGGGCAGCTGCACACACGACGGGGCCCCCGCCGAAGGTGGTGGCGTGGTCACCCGGCACAAAGGCGCTCGCCACCTCCTCGGTGGCAAGACAGGCCCCGATCGGGAGGCCGTTGGCGAGGGCCTTGGCCATCGTGGCGATATCGGGCTCGAAACCGAGCGACTGCCATGAGAGCCAATCCCCGGTGCGCCCCATCCCCGCCTGGACATCATCGATGATCAGCAGGCTGCCGGTCCGATCACACAGATCCCGGACCGCCCGCAGATAGGAGGGGTCAAGCGGCACCACTCCCCCTTCACCCTGAATCGTCTCGAGCATCACCGCGGCGGTGCTGTCGTCGACCGCCTGCTCCAGTGCCATGAGGTCCCCGGCGGGCACCTGCACGAAGCCTGCTGGAAGCGGGGCGAACCGGGCCTGTTTCTGGGGCTGGCCCGTCGCGGCCAGAGTGGCCAGCGTCCGCCCGTGGAAGGAGTCATGCAACGAGACGATCCGATGACATTGGGATCCACGGGCATTCTGTCCGAACCGGCGGGCGAGCTTGATGGCCGCCTCGTTGGCGGTGGCTCCGCAGTTGGCAAAGAAGACCCGATCGAGGCCAGAAAGCCGAGCGAGCCTCTCAGCGAGAGCCACCATCGGCTCCGTCACATAGAGGTTGGAGACGTGGACCAGACGGGCCATCTGCCGGGCGACAGCCGCCGTCACCCGGGGATTGGCATGACCCACCGCGACCACCGCCAGGCCGGCCAGGCAATCGAGGTAGGTGCCACCGTCGGCGTCGGTGAGCCACGAGCCTTCTCCCGCACTGAAAGCCAGCGGTTGCCGCCCGTAGGTTTGCATTACCGCAGCACGCTCCCGCTCGAGCAGATCGGTGACCAAGCTCACGGAGTCACCATGGTCCCGATGCCCTCGGAAGTGAAGATCTCGAGCAATAGGGCGTGTTGGATGCGTCCATCGAGGATGTGGACCTGCGCGACTCCCCCGGCCAGGGCCTCGGCGCACGACATGAGCTTGGGCCTCATCCCGCCCTGGATCGCCGGTCCGGCCAGCATCTCTTCCAGCTCGGCCGCCGTCATGCGTGAGACCAACGAGTCGGGATCATCGCGTTCGCGCCTCACCCCTTCGACATCGGTGAGATAGACCAGCTTCTGGGTCCCGAGGGCCCGGGCCAGGGCACCGGCGGCCACATCGGCATTGAGGTTGTACACGTGTCCGTCGTCACCGGTTCCGAGTGGCGCGATCACTGGCACCAGGCCGTCTTCGATCAAATCCGAGATGAGTTCGACGTTGACCGTCGCGACCTCCCCGACAAAGCCCAGACGCGGGTCCTTGGGGATGGCCGTGAATAGGCCGGCATCGAGGCCCGTCAGACCGACCGCCGGACAGCCGTGACGGTTGAGGAGATGGACCAGGTCGGGGTTGATCTCGCCGGCCAAGATTCGCTGCACCACCCGAATGGTGGGGCCATCGGTAACCCTCAGCCCATCCACCCATCGCGACTCCACCCCCTCGCGCTCGAGGGCCGCCGAGATCTGAGGTCCCCCTCCATGAACGATCACGGGCCGCAGCCCGACCATGGCCAGCAGGGTGATGTCTCCGGCGAAACTCTGCTGCAAGCCGCCGTCCTCGATGGTGGAGCCGCCGTACTTGACCACCACCACCTTGCCCCGGAAAGCCTGGATGTAGGGCAGGGCTTCCATGAGGATGCGGGCCTTGCCCATCGAGTTGGCGATGCGGCTCTTGCGGGCGTGGGGGGCGCCATGTCCGGTCGTCACGATCTCTCCCCGTTGAAGCGGACATAGTCGGGAGTGAGGTCGGTGGTGATGATCTGCGCCTCTCCGCCTCCCTCGCCTACCACGATGTCGATCACGAAGTCACCGGTTAGTACCTTGGCCAGCTCCCGATCATCGAAGGGGAAGGCCACCCCTCCATCGGCCACGCAATGACCCTCGTAGGCGATCGAGACCGCCGCCGGATCGACCTGGCAGGTGCCGAGCGCGGCCAGAATCCGACCCCAGTTTGGGTCGCCTCCGTAAAACGATGAGCGCACGAGGGCTGAATCGGACACCGCCCGGCCGTACCGGTGAGCGGCCTCGTGGTCGGCCGCCCCGCCGACTCTGATGGTCACCACCCGGGAAGCGCCCTCGGCATCAGCCGCCATCTGCCGGGCCAGTTGTCGGCAGGCAGCTTCGACAGCCCCGGCGAGGTGGTCGGGATGAGGCGTGACGGTCTCCCCGGAGGCCAGGAGCACGACGCTGTCATTGGTCGACTCGCACCCGTCGACGTTCAGCGAGTTGAAGGTGGGACCGACCACGTCCGCCAGGATCGTCCGCAGCATTTCCGGCGGGGCAATCGCATCAGTGGTGAGCACACACAACATCGTGGCCATGTCCGGGCGCAGCATCCCTGCCCCCTTGGCCATCCCCCCCACAACGAACCCGCCTCCATCGAGGGCTACGGTCTTGGTCCGGGAGTCGGTCGTGAGGATCGCCTCGGCGGCACCTTGACCTCCTTGCACCGAGGCGCCTTCGATCAACGCCGGCAGCGCGGCCACAAGCCGTTCGGTAGGCAGGGGTGGACCGATGGGCCCGGTGGAGCACATCAGGATGGAGTCCGCATCGGAGAGGAGCAGACGGGCCGCGGCCTCGGTGACCCTCTCCGTGTCGACCAGGCCCTGGGATCCCGTCCCGGCATTGGCGCAACCCGAATTGAGCACTACCGCCCGGGCCTGTCCGGTATGGAGTCTCTGGCGGCTGACGACTACCGGGGCCGCGGCGGCACTGTTGCGGGTGAAGACTCCTGCCGCCGGCACCGGCCCTCGTTCGGCGATCACGATCGCCAGGTCGGGCCCGGCACTCTTGATCCCGGCGCGTATGCCGGCGGCGACAAAACCATGTGCGGCGGTGACGCTCACGGCATCCACCCGGACCGGGGCAGGCCCTGGCCTTCCTCGAGGCCGAGCATCAGGTTGGCCGCCTGCACCGCCTGACCGGCGGCCCCTTTCAACAGATTGTCGATGGCGCATTGCACGATGACCACCCCCTGGCGGTGGTCGACGAAAGCGGCGATCAGTGCCCGGTTGGAACCGACCACCCACCGAGTCTGCGGAGCGCGATCGATCACCTCGACAAACTGGCTCTTCTCATAGGCCGCCCGGAGGGCGCCTGCGGCATCGGCGGCCGGATCGATCAGCCGCGCCGTGACGGTGGCCAGCAGACCTCTCTGCATAGGGACCAGATGGGGAGTGAAGGTCACCATGCTGGTGGTGCCCGCGATGAGGTCGAGCGCCATTTCGATCTCCGGGCGATGACGATGGGTGGTGACCGCATAGGCCCGGACCCCCTCTGCCACCTCGCCGAACAGGAACTCCTCTTTCAAGGAACGTCCCGCCCCGGACACCCCCGAAAGGCAATCGGCGACTATGCCGGTGGGCTCGATCAGCCCTCCGCGCACGAGGGGGGCCACCGCCAGCACGGTGGCCGTGGGATAACAGCCTGGTGCGGCGATTCGGGTCGCGCCGGCCAGATCAACCAGTTCGGGCAGGCCGTATCTCCACTCACCCCACTCCGCCGGCAGAGGGTGCGGGGAGCCATACGCCTCCTGATACCGGGCCGGGGTGTCCATTCGGAAGTCCGAACCAAGGTCGACCACCTTCACCCCCTGGTCGGCGAGCGCATGTCCGATCGTCGCCGAGGCACCGTGGGGAAGGGCGAGAAAGGCCAGGTCGATCTCCCCAGCAGCGGCAGGATCGTGCGGACCGAGCGGGCGATCGCCTCCCTCGAGCTGGGGATGGACCTCACCCAGGGTTCCTCCGGCATGGCTGTGAGCGGCCAGATACACCAGGTCAAGCCCGTCGTGGCCATCGATCAGCCTGATCAGTTCGCCTCCGGCATAACCGGAGGCGCCGAAAACTGCGGTGCGTACGCCCATGGGGTCCACCAGTATACGCATATGCGCATCGGACTCCCCGCTCGTTTCAGTCCGGAGGTGCCAGTCCCTTCTCGACCGCCCACTCCCGGATCATCGCAAAGGCCTCTTCTTCCGAAAAGGGGCCTTCCTCAATTCGTCGCTCATACAGCAGCTCCATGGCCTCGCCAACCAGGGGACCTGGTGCCAGCCGCAGCAGCTTCATGACCTGGTGCCCATCGATCGGCGGGCGAAGCCTTTCCAGTTCTTCCTGCTCGGCCAGCTCGGCGATACGGGCCTCGAGTTCGTCGATCCGCCGGCCGATGGCCTCGGCCCTTCGCTGGTTGGCGGTGGTCACGTCGCACCGGACCAGTTCGTTGAGCAAAGGCAGCAAGGGTCCGGCGTCGCGGACATAGCGGCGCACGGCGGCGTCGGTCCATCCCATCTTCAAGGTATGGGGCCGCAGGTGGAGGAAGACCAGCCGCCCCACCTGGTCGGTTATGTCCTTGGAGAAGCGCAGCGCCCGCAAACGTTCCCGCGCCATGCGCTGGCCCACCACTTCGTGGTGGTGGAAGCTGACCCCGTTAGGGCCGAACTCACGCGTGGCGGGCTTGCCAATGTCATGCATGAGCGCCGCCAGCCGCAACACCAGATCCGGGCTCGTCTTGTCGACTACTGCCAGCGTGTGGCTGAGGACGTCCTTATGCTGTTGGACCGGGTCCTGTTCCATCGCCAGCCCCGGAAGCTCAGGTAGGAATCTGGCGGCGAGGCCGGACTCCACCACCCCGGCGAGGGCCAGGCCGGGAGCGGGTGCCACCATCAGCTTGGCTAATTCATCGCGAATCCGCTCGGCGGAGATGATGGCCAGCCGATCGGACATCCGCGTCACGGCGTCCAGCGTTGCCGGGTCGATCCGAAAGCCCAGGGTGGCCTGGAAGCGGAACAAACGCAGCATCCGCAAAGGGTCGTCCGAAAAAGAAATCTCCGGCGCCAGTGGTGTTCGCAGGAGCTCAGCGGCCAGATCGGCCAGTCCTCCGTACGGGTCGACGGCCGCCAGATCGGGCAAACGCAAGGCGATAGCGTTGACCGTGAAGTCGCGGCGCGCCAGATCGGCCTCGATCTCGTTCGAGAAGCTGACGTGGGGCTTGCGGCTCTCCTCCCGGTAGATCTCCGCCCGAAAGGTCGTGATCTCTGCCAGCAGCCCGTCCTTGCGCACCCCGATGGTTCCAAACGCTTCCCCAACCAGGTAGACCGCGTCGGCCCAGCCGTCGACGATGTGCCGTATGTCGGCGGGCCGGGCGTCGGTGGTGAAGTCCAGGTCACCGTGAGGTCGATCGAGGAAGGCATCCCTTACCGACCCCCCCACCAGATAGATGGCATGGCCGCCCGCGATGAACCGGGAGGCCAGCTCGGCGGTCGGGCTCCCCGGCTCCACCAGCCACCGAAGCCGGGATGGGGTCATGGGTGGAGGATAAGGCGCAGGCTCGTGGGAGGAGAGCGAACGGCCGAGGGGCGCAGCAGCGGAAACAAGGACAAGACGAGCGTAAAGCAGGCCGTCCCGGGCGCTTCGGCGGCTCTCAAGCGGCCCCCAAATCGGACCGATAGAGGCAAGACGTCTGGGAAGGACCGCTATTTCATGGACAATTCGATAGAGGAACTGCTCCAGCGCACCGTCTCGGCGGGCGCCTCCGACCTGCATCTCAAGGTCGGGGCTCCGCCCGTGATCAGGGTGGCTGGCGAGTTACGGCGACTCCACGGGCTGGCGGTCCTGCGCCCCAACGACACCGAGGCATACGCCCAGCAGGTTTTCACCCAGCGCGCCGTCAAGGAGTTCAAAGACCGGGGGGAGGCGGATTTCGCCTTCGGCCGGCCCGAGCTGGGTCGCTTCCGGGTCACCGCCTTCCGCCAACGCGGGTCGGTGAGCCTCGTGATGCGCCGGGTTCCGGCCGATTCGGCCAGCTTCGAGGATCTGGGCCTTCCTCCTGTGCTTCGCCGGCTCGCCAGCGAGCAAAAGGGTCTCCTGCTCGTGACTGGTCCCTCGGGATCCGGGAAGAGCTCGACGATGGGAGCGATTGTCGACCACATCAACAGCACCCGCCCGGTGTCGATCGTCACCGTGGAAGACCCGATCGAGCTGGTTCATCCGGACAAGATGGCCATCGTCGCGCAACGGGAGGTGGGCGTCGACACCATCAACTTCGCCGACGCCGTGACGCGGGCAGTGCGCCAGGACGCAGACGTGATCGTCGTCTCTCACATTGCCGACCACGACACCGCCCGGGCGGCCATCGGGGCGGCGGAAACCGGCCACCTCGTGATCTCTTCGATGCACACCGTCGATCCGGCCGACACCATCACCCGGCTGGTCGGCTACTTCCCCGTCGAGGAGCAACCGCTGGCCCGCCGCCAGCTAGCCGCCCACCTCAAGGCCATCCTGAGCCAGCGGCTCCTCGAGACCACCGACGGGGGCTCCCAGATACTGGCCACCGAGTTGCTGACCAACAACGAGAGGGTGCGGGACCGGATCGTCGACGGCACCCTCACCGGGACCATCGATGAAGTGCTCAAAGAGAGCGAGTTCTTCGGAATGCACACCTTCGACCAGACTCTGCAAAACCTGGTCCTCTCCAAGCGCATCTCGGTGCGCTCTGCCATTCCCCACGTGCGCAATCCGCACGAGTTGCGGGCGCGGGCGCTCGAAGCCGGGCTGGAGCTCTGAGGTTCGCCGAACCCTGGTGCGCCGGATGACTGCTTCGCCGAACACTGGCAGCCGGCTGCCCGCTCATACCGCCTGGGTAGGGATCACCGTCCCCGAAGGTGTCCTTCTGGTCACTCCCGTGAACTGGCCGACCCCATGCGGAAGCACCACTACGTCGGTGTTGGAGCACCCCCCATCCTCCTCGCGCTGATAAGTGACCGAATAAGAGTCAGGACGCCATGGTGACCCGTCGATGGCGACCCCGGCCGGATCCGACCAAACCGCCGCCGCCGGCGGGTCGTCACAGCGCGCGAAGACCTCCGACCACACCAGCACGAGGCTCAGGCCCTCGCCCTCGGCGCTGAGCGTCCGGACCCGCGTGGTGGTTCCTGCGTCAAAATCGGTGACCTCACCGTCCCACCGACCCGGAGCGGCCGCCACGATCCGGAGGCGGTAGGCCACGCCCGGCCTCCACGGATAGTCGCGGGTGTGGGGGTTGGCCAATGCCGAAGGTAGCTCGGACGGTGTCCCTTCCAGGATGGATCCGTGGCGGTCGTAACCCCCCCAGTTGACGGCGGTCCCGTCGGGGTAGCCGGGATGCCATTGCAGGCCCAGGTGAGCTCCCCCGCTTGTCCCCTGCGGACCGGTGAAGCTGGCCTGCAAAGCCCAAAAATACAGGCTGCGCGGCTCCGGGTTCTGGGGGATCAGGAGGGTCACAGCTACCTCGGACAGGAGGACCCGCGGCAACCAGTTGAGGTGAAAAGATGAGGCGCCGTTAGACGAGGTGGGGAAACCGCGGAGCCGGAGCCGGCTCATAGGGACCAGTACCTACCGGCCACCCGGCGCACCCCGTCGATGACCCCGAAGGCCTCGGGAGGCGATCGGAACCCGTTGCTGGTCGGTGGCGTCTCTCCGCAGAAGCCCCGCAGGGTCGACGCCACCGATGACGTTAGAGCGGGCAAGTGATAACCACCCTCCAAGAAGGCCACGACGGGAACGCCGGGCAGGGCCGCCGCCATATGTGCCGCCATCCATCCGTAGTCGGGCGCTTCCAGTCGCATCTCGGCGAGCGGATCTTCGGCGTGGGCGTCGTATCCGGCGCTGATCATGAGCCAGTCAGGTTGAAATTGGCTGATGATGGGACCTATGACCGACTCCCACGAGGCCCGATAGGCGTCGCCGGCGCTGCCGGCGGGGAGTGGCAGGTTGATCGTGCACCCCGCGGCCTCGCCTACGCCGAGTTCGTCCATCCTCCCCTGGTAGGGATAGAAAGGGAACTGGTGGATGCTGACGTACAGCACCCGCGGATCCGCAAAGAACATGTCCTGGGTCCCGTTGCCGTGGTGCACATCCCAGTCGACGATCGCCACCCGGGCGCCGTCATCGGCGAGCAGAGCCGCGGTGACGGCAACGTTGTTCAGCAGGCAGAAGCCCATCGCCCGATCGGCGGTGGCGTGATGGCCCGGCGGCCGCAGGCCCAAGAAGGCCAGACGCACCGGGTCTTTCGATGTGGACAGCTCCGCCGCCGCTCCCGGCCCGGCACCAGCCGCCAGAAGTGCCGCATCCCAGGACTCCGGCCCCACGACCGTGTCGGGGTCGAGGTGCCCTCCCCCTTGACGGCAGAATCGCTCGAGAGCATCCAGGTAGGCCGGCGTGTGCACCCGCTCCAGCCAATCCCTTTCCGCTGGCCGGGGACTGCGGCGGCGAATCGCCAGGCCGGAATCCTCCACTCCGGCTTGGACCGCCCGCAGCCGGGCGGTTCGCTCCGGATGGAGGGGCCCGGTGTCATGGTGGCCAAAGGCGGGGTGGGTGACATACAGCACTGGTCCGTCCCAAAGGCTTGACACGTACTTACTCTCCCACACGTGTCGCTCACGGGACGTGCAGACCGGATACGCCGGAGGGGGGAGTGGCCCGGCGTAGTGGAGCTCACGTCGGGTTGGGCCCGAGCGGTGGCGAGGCCCTGGAACGAGGACGTGGCGGCGGTCTCACTTCGCCTGGAACGAGGGGGGGCACGCTTTCTGCGGGCATGCGCCGAGCTGGCCGGGGAGTGGTTCCCGGAGGTTCTCTCCCCCGCCACGCTCCCTGGTTCGGCCCGGGTGTGGTCCGAGGCGGGATTCGTGCCCTCCGACCGGCTCCTTCTCATGGAGCACGGCCTGGGCGGGCTCTCGACCCCGAATCGAGAGATCGAGTCGGGGGGGGTGGAGCCGCTCGACGAGCTCCACGCCATCGATTCCGTCTCTTTCGAACCCCGCTGGAGGCTCGGACGATTCGGTTTGACGGAGAGCTTCACGGCCACCAGCCGCTCGGTGGTCATGAGGGTCCGCTCCGGCGACGGCCAGTGCCTCGGTTTTGCCATCTCGGGGGTGGCGCTCGGAGCCGGCTACTTACAGCGCCTGGCGGTGGCGCCTCAACAGCGAGGAATCGGAATCGGGCGGGACCTGGTGGACAGTTCTCTGCTGTGGGCGCGCCGTCACGGGGCGATGACGATGCTCGTCAACACCCAGATCGACAATCAGGGTGCCGCCGCCCTGTATCACGACCGGGGATTCCGGGATGTCGCGGGCGGACTCATCCTTTTCCGCTACCAGCCGGCAGCAGGCGGGGCCTAGTGCCGCCGCCACTACCGGACCGTTACCGCCTGGAGGTCAGGCTGGGCCGGGACCACGACATTGAGGAGTGGCTCGCCACCGACCTGAACCTGGACCGGCCGGTACTGATCAGGATTCTCGGCCCCGACGCCAGCCCCAAGCGGCGGCAGGAGTTCCTCGACACCGTCACCGCCGCGGCCGCGGTCATACACCCTCATCTCGAGCCGGTGTACGCGGCCGGCGAGGTCGCCGGCGGGGCCTATGCCGTTTCGGAGTGGGGCGGGGGCCTCACATTGCAGACCAGACTCAACAGCGGGGAGGTGCTCGATCCCGGTGAGTTCGCAACCAACGCCCCCGGCCTGGCTGGCGCCCTAGCCGCGCTCCACGAAAAGGGGCTAGTCCACGGCGCGATCGACGCCGGTTCGATCATGTACACCGTGGCGCGTCCGGCCCGTTTGGGGGGATTCGGACGGCCCCGTCGCTATCTCGCGACCCCAGCCGGCGACGTCACCGACCTCGTGAACGTCCTCGAACGAGCGCTCACCGGATATCCCCCGGGGGGTCCGCCTCCATCGGAGGTGGTCGACGGACTGCCCCGGACGCTGGACGAGGCGCTGGCCCAGGCACGGGCAGGCACCCTCGATGCTTCCGGGCTCGCGGTCGCCCTGGAAACCATCCCCAGACCGGAACCGACCGCGACCGAGGAGCCCTCCCGGAGAAGAGCTCCGTGGGCGGCCGCGGCCCTGGTCCTCCTCGCCGCGGGGCTGATCGCCCTCGGCCGGGTTCTGGCGGGCGACATCTCGGTGCCGGTGATTCCCGGGCCACCGGTTACCGGCCCCACCTCCACCACCGTCGCCCCCACTCCCACCACAAGCGCCCCCGCCGATTCCCGGCCCCCGGTCGCGGTGGTCGCCGCCGCCACGTACGACCCTTACGGGGAGGGAGGAGAAAACGACGGCTCGATCGGGGCGGTGGTGGATGGCGACCCCACCACCGCCTGGCGGACCGAACGCTACCGGGATCCGGTAGAACTGCTGAAACCCGGGGTGGGGTTGACGGTGGCGGTCACCGGCTCGCCGAGCCAGGTGGCATTGCTCGGGCTCTCCCCGGGTGTGGTCTTCCAGCTGTCCTGGTCGGCCGAGCGCCCGCCCGAGCCGGGCGGATGGGAGCAAATCGCGTCGGGCCGCGTCGAGGGAGCGCCCCTGACTATTCAGGTCCCCTCCCGCCCCGGCGGCAACTGGCTGTTGTGGTTTACATCCTTACCGCCCCAGCCCGACGGTGACCATTGGACCACGGTCGCAGAGATACGCTTCTCATGATGACGAGCCCCCCGGGCGAAGAGGGCGTCCAGGACGATCCCACCCTGCTGGCCCGGGTCGTAAAGGGAGACCACGAAGCCTTCACGGTGTTGATGCGACGCCATGAGGACAGGGTGTTCGGCGTGTGCCTCCGCCTGATGGGGAATCGCAGCGCCGCCCTCGATGCCACCCAGGAGACATTTCTGACCCTGTATCGCAAAGCGGGCCAGTATCGGGGCACCGCGGCGGTGGGGACCTGGCTCTACCGGATCGCGGTCAACACCTGCTACGACCTGCTCCGGAAGGAAAAACGACGTCCCCTCGAAGCG
>DATHSX010000471.1:0-8102 GCA_035463935.1 Acidimicrobiia bacterium
GAAGTCGCGGGTCTGGGACGAGCTCGGAGAGGGCGTTTTCCGGCGCCGCTACGAGTTCTTGGACCAGAACGTCGGGGTGGTGCTGGGGGCAGAGGCGGCCCTTGTCGTCGACACCAGATCACACCCGGTCCACGCCTCCGAACTCCTCGCCGACCTCAGGCAGTTGACAGGTCTGCCCGTCGGTTGGATCTTCAACACCCACTACCACTGGGACCACACGTTCGGGAACCAGGCCTTCGGTGGTTCGAAGATCTGGGGCCATGTCAACTGCCGTCGGGGGGTGCTCGACCGGGGCCTGGCTCCCGTCCGGGAGCTGTCCGAGGCCTTCCCCGACGAGGCCGAGGCGCTCGGCATGGTTGTGGTCACGCCCCCCGACTTCGTGTTCGAAGCGACCGCCACCATCGATCTCGGCAATCGCCAGGTGGAGTTGTCGTTCCTCGGACCGGGCCATACCAACAGTGATGCGGTGCTGCATGCCGGAGGGGTCACCTTCGTCGGAGATCTGGCAGAAGAGGGGGGTCCGCCCGGATTCGGTGATTCGTTCCCTCTCGCCTGGTTCGACACGATGGGAAAACTGGCGGCCAGCGCTCGTCCCGTGGTGGTGCCCGGTCACGGCGACGTCGTAGACGTCGAGTATCTGGTCGTCACCCGCTTCGATTTGGGTTGGCTCGGCGACCTGGCCCGGCAGTCGTATGCCGAGGGCCGGGCGCTCGCTCAGATCGACACTGCCGGCTCGCCTTACCCGCCGGAGGTGACCAGAGAGGCGCTGGCCCGGGCCTACGAAGAACTCGACTCTGTGCCCTCGCCGTAGACCCGGGGCCGGTTCAACTCTCGTCGGTCTCCTCGAAGTTCTCCCAGTACCGTGATGGGGTCGGTCCCACCTGGTCGAGATACTTGCTCGCCAGGGCACCGGCTCCATATGGTTTCTCGGCCGGAGATGACATCTGGAACAGACTGATCTGGCCGATCTTCATCCCCGGATAGAGCGTGATGGGGAGATTGGCGACATTGGAGAGCTCGAGAGTCAGGTATCCCCGGAATCCCGGATCGACGAAGCCCGCGGTGCGGTGAATAAGCAGGCCCAAACGCCCCAGGGAGCTCTTGCCCTCCAGCCGGGCGACGAGGTCCTCGGGTATCGAAACCCTTTCGAGCGTCGTTCCGAGGACGAACTCACCGGGATGCAGGATGAAGGGCTCGTCTGCTTTGGCTTCGACCAACTCGGTGAGGTCTTCCATCTCTCGCCGGACATCGATGTAGGGATAACGGGTGTTGGCAAAGACGCGGAACTGGTTCCCAACCCGGAGATCGATCGAAGACGGCTGGATCGCATTAGGCCCGAGCGGCTCGACCACCAAACGTCCCGACTCGAGTTGAGCCCGCAAATCCCGGTCAGAGAGAATCATCGGGTGGTGAGTGTAAAGAGACGGCCGACCCGGCCGGCGCGGCCCTGCCGGGTTGAAGAATCAGTCGGTAGGGTGGAATCAGTCGAGCGGATGAGGGGAATCGAACCCCCACTCCGGGCTTGGGAAGCCCGTGTTCTGCCGTTGAACTACATCCGCAGATCCCCGAACCGGCAGGTTACCAAAGGGTCCGGACCGCGCCGCTGGCGCCGCCATCGCCCCCCGAGACCAGCGAAGCCACCCCCCAGATGGTCATGAGGGCACCGACGGTGAGCAGGAACCGCACCCGACCGCCCCGGAACTCGCCCTCCACTCCGGGGGGCCGGTGGCCTCGACGGTGCTTCCACCAGGCCAAGAGGTTGCCGACCAGCAGGGCGAGACCGAGGCCGGTCACCATCTCGGCAAAGAGGGTGTCAAGTCCCAGGATGTCGATCACAAGCGTCCGTCCGCAATTGATCCGACCCTAGCCCGGTATCTTCGTCTTCATGCCACGCCACTGCTATGTGCTGCGGGTGTTCACCAGAGATGGGGCGGGAGGCAACCCTCTCGGCGTGGTCACCGACACTCTGGGACTCGACGATCAGAAGATGCAGCGTCTGGCTGCGGACCTCGGCTTCTCCGAGACCATCTTCCTCAGCTGGTTTGAGGGTCCCATGCCATCTGCTCGCATATTCACTCCCCGGACCGAGCTCTCCTTCGCCGGGCATCCCCTGGTAGGAGCGGCCTGGCTCTTGCTCAACCTCGGGCCCCTCGATCCCGGCGCGATCGAATGCGGAATAGGTCCGGTGCGCATTCGCCAGGCCGGGGGACTGACCTGGGTTGACGCCCCCTCGCACCAACCGGTGGCGCCGGGCCGGCTTCGAGTCGATCCGCAGATAGAACCGCTCGAGCTGATAGAGGTGTCGATGCCGTTGCCCTATGTGCTCGTGCAACTGGACTCGCCTGCCGACGTTGCCGCTGCCAGCCCGGAATCCTTCCCGGCGGATGAGGTCTACGTGTGGGCGTGGGAATCGGAGGGCCGCTCCGTTCGAGCTCGCTTCTTTGCGCGTGGGGTCGGGATCGAAGAGGACCCGGCTACCGGAAGTGCGGCCGTTGCTATGGCGGCTCGCATGCGCCAGCGGGGTGTGGACCAGGGGACCCTGGTGATCAATCAGGGACAGGAGACCGGGTACCCGTCGCGCATCCACCTCGTCTGGGACTCCCAACGCAGCTCGATCGGGGGGACCGTGACCCGGGATGAGGTCCGCTTCCTCGAGATCTAGCCTGCCCGGGTGGCAGCTGCCTCCGCCCCGGCCTCTTCGGCCAATCTCGGTCCCGGCTTCGATGTGCTGGCCCTCGCCCTGGATCTGCGTTGCACAGTCGAGGCGGTCCCGTCCAGCTCCTGGAGGGTCCGCCACATCGGCCCCGAGCATCCCGAGGGCGAATTCGACTCGGTGCTGGAGGCGGCCCGGCGGGCGGTGGGTCCCGATCGACCGATGGAGCTGGTGGTCGACAACCGAATTCCGATCGGGCGGGGGCTGGGGTCGTCCGCAGCCGCCGCTGCAGCCGGCTGCGCGGCGGCCTGGAGGGCGGCAGGACGCGACGCTCATGATCGCTCGATCTACGAGTTGGTCTGCCAGATGGAGGACCATCCCGACAACGCGGCGGCGGCGGTCTACGGCGGGTTGGTCCTCTGCACGCCGGATGGCGAGGTTCACCGACTGCCCCTCCGCCCCGGTTTGGTGCCCGTCCTGGCTGTCCCCGCCCGGACTCTGGCCACCAGCCAGGCTCGGGCGGCGCTTCCTGAGGAGGTGGCCAGGGCGGTCGCAGTCAGAAGCCTCGGCCGGCTGGCGTCACTGGTGGCCGGGCTCCTGCTGGGCGATGGCGTCCTGCTGGCCGCCGCCCACGGTGACGAGATGCATGAGGAGCCGCGCAACCGGCGGTGGCCGGAGGTCGGACACCTCATCGAAACAGCCCGTGCGGCCGGCGCCCTGCATGCCTGCTGGTCGGGAGCCGGCCCTTCGGTGTTGGCCCTGGCCGAGGCCGACACCAGCCCCAAGGTCCGTTCGGCGCTGGAGTCCCACCTGGAGGAGGGCCGGGTGTGGGAATTGCAGGTGGCGCTCTCGGGTCTGATGTAGCCCGCCGCAGGCGCGGTCGATCACTGCCCGGTCGCCAATCACTGGCCCGGTCGGAGTGGACCCGGCCAGGTCTAAGCTATCCCGCTCCCTATCCAATTGCCCTATTCAATTGATTCTCTAGAGGTATGCATGGGTTCGCTGATCAAGAAGAGACGCAAGAAGATGTCAAAGCACAAGTACCGCAAGCGTCTCAAGGCCAATAGGCACAAGAAGAAGTGACTTGGTGAGGGGGCCGTTGGGCCCCCTCACTGTGCCGGGCCCGAATTGCAGGGGATCTCGAGGATGAAGCTGTGACGGTCCGTTACGAAAGGTCCGGTCCGGTGGCTGTCGTGACCATCGACCGTTTCGAGCGGCGCAACTCGGTCGATCGGGCGACCGCCGTCGCCCTCGGCGAAGCCTGGAGGCGTTTTGACCAGGATGGGGAGGCGGCCGTCGGGATCCTCACCGGGCGGGGCATGTTCTCGGCCGGGGCAGATCTCAAGAGCTTTGATCTGGTGGACGATCCCGCGGGATTCCTCGGGTTCACCCGCATGACCGTGACCAAGCCGACCATCGCTGCCATCGAGGGCCATTGCGTTGCTGGTGGCCTCGAGATGGCCTTGTGGTGCGACCTGCGAGTGGCCGGCCAGGGGGCCGTGTTCGGCTGCTTCGAGCGGCGGTTCGGAGTTCCGTTGGTGGACGGGGGCACTCAGCGGCTGCCCCGCCTGGTGGGTCTGGGCCGGGCGCTCGATCTCATTCTCACGGGCCGCGCGGTGGCGACTGATGAGGCGGTCGCCATCGGCCTCGTCAATCGGGTGGTGCCGGAGGGCGAGGCGATAGGGGAGGCGGTGGCTTTGGCGCACCAGATTGCGGCGTTTCCCCAAGCCGCCGTGTTGTCAGACCGGCGGGCAGTGTACGAGGGTCTCGGCCACTCCCTCAGCGTCGGGCTGGAGATGGAGCGGGAGCTCGGCCTGCCCTCGATTGCGGCGGGGGCCGAAGGTGCCAGGCGTTTCGCCAGCGGTCTCGGGCCGGGAGGCGGCTAACCCTCCCGGAGGAAGCGTTCGATCTCTTCGACCAGATCGGCCCCGTGGTCGGGTACGACCTCCTCGTCTTCGGTTACCGCCTCCAGCTTGCGGACATACTGGACCAGCTCCTCATTGCCCGCCACCGCCGCATCCACCTGAAGCCGGAAGTCGGCGGCGGCCACCGCCAGGTCAGCCGTATCGAGTTGCAGGTCGAAAATCGACATGGCCTTGCGCACCAGCGAGTAGACGGCCGGGGGGTAGGCCTGATTGGACAGATAGTGCGGCACTGCCGCCCACAACGACATCGTCGGGATGTCGTGCCCGGCCAGCTGCAGGGTTAGGCTCCCCACGATCCCCGTGGGCCCTTCATACCGGCTCAGGCTCACCTGGTTCCTCACCAACAGGGCCGGATCGGGGCTCGACCCGACCAGTGGGACCGGCGCGGTGTGGGGAACCTGGCCAAGGAAGGCACCCAGCAAAAGTGCCCGTTCTACCGCCAGCGTACGGAGGACCTCGGCAACGGCGTCGCCAAAGGCCCGCCAACGCAGGTTCGGCTCCTCGCCCAGCACGACCACCAGGTCCGTGTCGGGATGGTGGAGAGCGTGGAATTCATTACGGGGCCAGTTGAGGCTGCGCACGCCTGACTCGGTCATCTCGACTTCTGGCCGGCGCACCTGGAAATCGAAGAAGCCGTCGGGGTCGATGCGGGCGATGGCGTCGCCTTCCAGCGAGGCGATCAGATGGCGGACCGCATCGGTGGCGGCCTCTCCGGCGTCGTTCCAACCGGCGAACGCCAGTATGGCTATCGGGTGGCGAAGCTCCGGCCGGCGGGCCCAGACCACGTCTGGCATTTCCCCACCCTATCCCGCGTTGGCCGTTTTGCCGATGTCACCGGGCGCCCTTCGCCTCCCAAACCACCGGCGGTCCGGCGGCAGCGGGCCCGTAACCCTCACACGGCGTCGAGGTGCTGGTGAAGGAAGGCCATGGTTCGTTCCCAGGCCAGATCGGCGGCCGCCCGGTCGTGTGCTTCGGCCCGGTGGTCGTTGAAGAAAGCGTGGGTGGTGCCGGGGTAGACGTGAAAGGTGGCTTCCTTCCCAAGCCCGCGCAACCGCGCTTCGAGGGCGGCGGCGACCTCCGGGCCGGCCCATTCGTCATGCTCGGCGTAGTGCCCCAGAAACGCGGCCCGGGACCTGGCGAAGTCGGGCTCGATGTCGGGCCAGCCCGCCACCCCGTAGAAGGGAACGACCGCTTTGACCTCGGGGTCCAGGCAGCCCAGCCATAGCGCCAAGCCGCCCCCCATGCAGAAGCCCACTACCCCGATCCCCTGGCCCCGGACGGACGGGTGGGTTTTGAGATAGTCGACGGCGTTGGTCATGTCGTGAGCGGCCTGGTCGATCTCGACCTCCATCATCAGCTTCCCGGCCTCGTCGGGCTCGGCCGTCTCCTCTCCGTGATAGAGGTCGGGGGCAAGAGCCACGAAGCCCTCGTCCGCCATACGGTCGGCGACCTCCTTGATGTGCGGCACCAGACCCCACCATTCCTGAATGACAACCACCCCGGGGCCAGTTTCCGAACCAGGGCCAGTTTCCGAACCAGGGGTTGCCAGATAGCCGGAGCAGACCCTCCCGCCGGATGCGAAATGGACGACTTCTCCCATAGCGACAGCTTATGCCGCGGAGGCGAACCGACGGAGTCGGAGGCTGCTGGCCACGACGGAGACTGAGGAAAAGGCCATGGCGAGACCGACGAAGAAGGCGGCCGTGGCGCCGGCAGTGATCGTCGCTTCTGGCCGGGGTGTTGTTTCGCGAGAAAACGGGCCAGGCCCGGTGATGGCGGGCGGGTACGTGAGGGCAGCAATCCCGCGCATGGCTTTAGGGCGAGGGGGACATAAGAGAGGCCCCGGCGGAGGGGGCGCCGGGGCCTCGTCTTCTAGGCGTCGCAGTGTCGGGGGAGGGGGAGAGAACCTGACCCAGCGGCGCTAGAAGCCAAATTCAATCGGTGCTCAGGTTCCTTCGGGCAGGATCCGACCCCTTACCCGGGGAAACCGAACCGGAGCGTGCGTGTAGCAGTGGTCACGGCGGTTGTACTGGCTGAGTCGGGTATCACAGCCCGGGTGCGAACACACCCGATCCTTCCCGTAACGGCGGGACGGCCGGGTCATGCCTCGTATCGCTGAACCTTTAAGGGTATCTGACATGTGCGGGCCTCCTTTCCTGGCGGCCGGTATCGGATTCAACCGCCAGAAAGGGCGATTTCTTCCAAAACGCCATCGACTTGCCCGCCGCGGCTTCCGCTCGAAAGCCGCCCACGGACGGATGGCCCGGTCCCTGATGAGTGTCCCGATCGCCGGTTAAACCCTCTGTAAAGGCGGGGTGCCCGTGGTCGAGGCACTCGTTGGTTATACGCCTAGAAGGCCGGTTTGGTTCCAATCCCCAGCTTTTTGAGAAAAGCCTCATTGTTGGGCTCACGACCAAGGAAGCCGCGCAGGAGGTCGAGGCCATCCATGCTTCCGCCCCGTTCGAGGATTGACCGGCGGTAGGCCCGGCCCACCTCGGGATTATCGATTCCCTCGTTGTCGAATCGGCTCCACATGTCATCGCCATAGACCTCGGACCACATGTACCCGTAATAGCCGGCGTCGTAACCACCCAGCAGGTGGCCGAAACTGGCGGGGAAGAAGGTGCCCTCGTGAAACGGAAAGAGGCCCACTTCCGTCGCTCGACGGAGGATGTCGTCCAGGTCCTTGTCCGAGCTCTCGTCGTGTAGCCACATGTCGAGCAATCCGAACTGAGCCTGGCGAAGCTTGGACAGGGCGATGTTGAGGTTCTTGGCCTCGGCGAGTTGTTCGACCAGATGATCGGGGATGGGCTCCCCGGTCAGATAGTGGCGGGCGAAACGGCGGAGTATCTCGGGACGCCAGGTCCAGTTCTCCATGATCTGGGACGGGGCCTCGACGAAGTCACCCTCGGTGGACGACCCGGAGAACCGGGTCACCTCTGCCCTGGTCAGGGTCTGGTGCAGGATGTGTCCGAATTCGTGGAAGAACGTCTCCACTTCGTTGTGCTGAAGGAGGGAGGGCCGATCGGCACCGGGCTTGGTGAAGTTGGCCACGATGGCGGACACGGGCTGCTGGTAGGTTCCGTCGGGTCGGCGGCGGCCGGGGACCAGCGTAAAAGCGGCGGCATGGCTGAACTTGCCCTCGCGGGGAAAGAGATCCATGTGGAAGTGGGCAATCAGCTCTCCATCCGACCGATCATGAATGGCATACGTCAGGACGTCGGGGTGCCAGGTGGGCGCCTCCTCCCCCCGGTACTGAATACCAAAGACCTCGCCGGTTAGATCGAGCATCCCATCGATCACCTGCTGCAGCGGGAAGTAGGAGGCCACCTCCATCGGGTCGACGCCGTAGTCACGCTTGCGCAGCTGCGTCTCGTAATAGCGGAAGTCGAAGACCTGGAGAGGGGTGGCGTGGCCGTCTTCGTCCAGGATGGACTCCATCACCCCCATCTCGGCCTGCCCCTTCTCCGTGAGCGCGGGAAGCAGCCCGGCGTAGAACACCTTCACTGCCTCGGGAGTCTTCG
>DATHSX010000472.1:0-5035 GCA_035463935.1 Acidimicrobiia bacterium
GAGCAGATCCGGTGGCCGCGGCGTTGGCCCGCGCCTTTGTGCGCGACAATCTGGGGTCGCACCCCCGTCTCCAGGACGCGCTGGTGGTCACCAGCGAGCTGGTGACGAATGTCGTCCGTCACGCCCCGGCTACCCCCTTCATTCGCGTGCAGATCGAGAGACGACCCGGGCCCGGGGAAGGGCGCATCAGGGTGACGATCGGCCAAGAACCGGGGTCTCTGCGTCTCCCGGTCGCCTCCGACCGCCGGCCGGGCCCGGAGGGCATAGGGCGGCCAGGCCCGGAGGGCATAGGGCGGCCGGGCCCGGGGGCCATGGGGCGGCCAGGCCCGGGGGGCATGGGGCTGACGATCATGGAGCAGGCCAGCGATGCCTGGGGCGAAATCGATCAGACCAGCATCTGGTTCGAGCTGACCGCGTGAGATGACATCGCGGCCGAGTGGTCGGAGCGTCTCCCGAGTCTCAACCCACCCGCCCGTGGGCGACTTCCAGGACAAGCGTTACCGGTCCGTCATTCACCGACTCAACGACCATGTGGGCGCCGAAGCTTCCGGTCTCGACCGTTATCCCCCGTCCGGCAATCGCAGCACCCAGCCGATCGATCAGCGGCGCCGCCTGCTCGGGCGCAGCCGCCTCCGTGAACGATGGCCGCCGGCCCCGGCGGACGTCCCCGTACAGGGTGAATTGGCTGACGACGAGCACTTCGCCATCCACGTCGGCAACCGAGCGATTCAGGTGTCCTCCGTCATCGGGAAAGACCCGAAGACCGGCGATCTTGTTCGCGAGAGCGTCGGCTTCCGGATCCCCGTCCTCGTGAGTTACGCCCACTAGAACGAGCAGGCCCCGGCCGATGGCTCCCACCACCTTCCCGGACACCGATACCGACGCCCTGGTCACACGTTGCACCACCGCCCGCACCCGCCGATCTAAGCAGCGCCCCGGCGTCCCGTCGGGCTGGGTCACTCATATCATCGTTGCGTGAACATCCGCACCGATCAGCCATTGCGGGATGAGCCGGGATGGCCGGAGGAGGCCCCCCGCCAGGGCGGTGTTCTGGTGCTGCTGGATGCTTCCAGCCGGCTGGAAAAGGAGATGCTCGGGGCCTGGGTGGAGCGCCATCGACCGGCGGAAGTCGAGGCCACCCTGCTGCGACTGGCACCCTCCCGACGGCGGAGGCCGGGACAGCGCTCCGACCACCGACTCGAACGCCTGCTGCAGGCCCGGGATGACACCTATGTCATCCCGCTCCGGGTGGTTTGGTCTCCAACGAGCCGAAGAGGCACCTCGACCGACCCGGAGCGACGGACCGCCTCCTGGGGCGACGTTCTCAAGCTGGGCGACCCCCGGGATCCCGATGCGCTGCGTCAGCGGGTCATTCTCGCCAGATGGCCCGATCGAGTGACCATCATCACCGGGCGGGGTGCCACTGCCGAGCGCCTCATCGCCGACCACGCGGCCGCGGTCGAGGTGGCTCCCCTGGGCGACTTCACCACCCGGCGCGCCTGGCTGGCTTTGGAAAAAGCGGAGCGGGCCCTCAGAGGCAACCGGTACAAGGTTCCCAAGTTCGTCCACGAAGAACTGACCTCGCAGGGTTGGTTTCTCGAGGGAGCGGTCCGATGGGGGCGCCGGAGGGGGCTTACCACCGAGGTATCGCTGGCCCGTGCCCGCCACTATCTGCACGAGATGGCGGCGACTCACAGCCCTTTTCTGATCGACCTGATCGCCAACGCTATTCACTGGCTGTATCGACAGGGTTACGGCGCCATCGTCTACGACCGCCAGAAGGTTTCTGAGATCAGCTCCCTTGGACAGGAGGTACCACTGGCGTTTCTGCCCTCGCACCGTTCCAACCTCGACCGCCTATCCCTCCAGTTCCTCAAGTGGGAGAACGACCTCCCCCCCAACCACACCGCGGGCGGCATCAACATGAACTTCTTCCCGGTGGGCCCCCTTGTCCGCCGGACCGGCGTGTTTTTCATCCGCCGCTCTTTCAAGGACAACGACCTCTACAAGTTCGTGCTCAGGTCTTACCTGGACTATCTGATCGAAAATCGTTTCCCCCTCGAGTGGTACATGGAAGGAGGGCGTTCGCGGTCAGGCAAGCTACTGCCACCCCGTTTTGGGATCCTCGCGTATGTCGTCGACTCCTGGCGAAGGGGCAAGGCCGGGGACGTGCTGCTGGTCCCGACCTCGATCGCCTACGACCAGATCCAGGACCTGAGCTCGTACGCCTCCGAGGCGAGGGGTGGGGTCAAGGAAAGGGAGTCATTGGGCTGGGCGCTTTCCTTCATTCGCTCACTGCGCCGCCGCTACGGCAACATCCACATCAGGTTCGCCGAGCCCATCTCCGTAGCCAAGGTGATGGCCGGTACCCAGCACGACGAAGAATCGACCGACCTGGCCAAGCTGGCGTTCGAGGTCATGCACCGTATCGGCCAGGTCACCCCGATCACCCCGGCGGCGGTCGTGTCGATCGCGCTGCTCGCGGCTAACGGTGAAGCCCGGACGGTCCCCGAACTTGCCGCTACCTGCCGCTCTCTCGACAGGTTCGTCGAACACCGCGGTCTGCCGACTACCGAGCCTCTGCGGTTAGAGGATCCGGGTGAGGTGCGGCGGGTCCTCGGCCTGCTGGCCGAGCACGGCAACGTGAGCCTCTTCGAGGGCACCGAACGGGTGTATTTCCTAAAGCCCGACCAGGCTCTGCGCGCCTCCTACTACCGCAACGTGGTGGTTCATCATTTCATGCCCCGGGCCATCGCCGAGTTGGCCCTCGCCTCCATCCCGCACGGGGCGGTGGGCAAGTCCGAGGAGACCTTCTGGGAGCGAGTCGCTCGACTGCGCGACCTTCTCAAGTTCGAGTTCTTCTTCCCGGACAAGGAAGCCTTCCGGGAGATGATTCGCGACGACCTCGATCGATCGGCTCCTGGATGGCCGCGGTTGACGTCGGCCACGGTACGTCAGCGCCTCGCCTCCAACATGGCCGGTTGGGCCGTATTGCCCTTCCTGGAGTCGTATCTGGTCGTCGCCGATCAACTCGCCGCCGAGCCCGCTCATCGTCCGTTTGACGAGAAGTCCTTCATTGCCTCCTGCATGAGACGTGGTGAGCAGTACCGGCTCAAGAGCCAGATATCGGCCTCGAGCGTATCGGCAGTCGCCTTCCGTCAGGCGCTTTCCCTGGCTGCCAACCGCCAGCTCCTCGATCCGCACCCCGAGTTGGGCGCACGGCGACGAGATTTCGCCCGGGAGGTGCGAGAGGTCCTCACTGCTGGCATGGCGGCCGGCTGACGAGTGGTGGCCCTGCTGCCTCCCCGCGAGGCCATGAGCTGCTTTCACCGGGTGATGACGGCCCGCAACCTCCACGAAGCCACCAGGAGCAGCACCACCGCATAACCGGCCAGGATCCCAAGTTCGGGAAGGATGTCCCTCAGCCGGCCGCTCTCCAGAACAAGGGTGGTGAAGGCATCCATCGCCCACGCGTGCGGGGTGATGTGAGCGACCGTGCGGAGGGTCGGCGAGAAGAGTTGGAGGGGAAGCATGCATCCGCCGAGGGCGGCCAGGCCCAGGCCCGCCACCACGGCGACCCCTCCGGCCTGTTCGGCGTTGCGGAAGACCGTGCCGATCAGCATGGCTGCTCCCGCCCCGACCGCCGCGAACATGATGAGAACGGCGACCGCCCCGAGCGGGTCACCCCAGTTGACTCCGAAAAGGAGCAGAGTCCCGATCATTATGTAGGCGCCCTGGACGATCACCACGGCGAAGCGGCCAAGCGCCTCCCCGGTGAGGATCGTGCTGACCGAGGTCGGGCTGGCGAGCATTCGCCGGGATAGCCCGAGCTGGCGGGTCTGGATCAACACGGCGCCGCCGGACAGGGCGGTCAGGAACATGAAAAGGAGGAGCTGGCTGGAGGCACCAAGATCGAAGCGGCCCAGCGTGGGCGGAAACATCGACTCCCCCACCGAATTGGTGATCACCGATATGGGAAGGAGGCGCGGCTGCATCAGTTCGGCCGTGGAGAGGGCAGCGGCGAAGTCAGCCAGGCCCTGGTCGGCTACGAACCTGGCGGCCGTGGCCGGGAGGACCGCGGCCTGAACGGCTTCCGCCACAACAGCGCGAAGGCTCGGGCCAACTCCTGCTGGGCGGGCTATGAATCCAACCTGCGACGGCAGGCCATCCGCTATTGCCTGGTCGAAGCCAGGCGGGATGACGATCGCCGCCTCGATGGCTCCGGTCTCCACGGCCGAGACCAGCGCCTCCTCGTTCTCGAGCATCTCGATCTCGACGCCTTCCTCCCCGGACAGGCGCTGCACCACCCGATCGGCATATGAGCCCGATTCCGGCGCGAACAGCCCGATCTGGGGACCGCCGCCACCGTAGAACTGAAGCCCGATCAGGAGCACCAACGCCAGGGGAAACACGAAGACGAAGAAGATGCTCGAACGGTCCCGGAGGAGGCGCCTCAGGTTGGCCGCGGCGATAACCATGATCTTCATCGCGAGAGTTGCCTTCTGCTCACGGCGGCCGCGGCCAATGCACTGCCGAGGGCGATCAAGAGCAGTGGCCAGGTGGCAGGCAAGGCCGCCTGGGGGCCCTGGCCCCCGGAAAGGTCCGCGAGGCCGCGCATGAACCAATGGTGCGGGGTGAGCGCGCTGAGTCCGGCGAGAATTCCCCCGTCTTCTCCGATCGGAAAGAAAACGCCGCCGAGCAAGCCCAGCACCGTTCCGACCACTCCCTGGATGTTCCCGGCCGCCTCCGGGGTACGGGCCATGCCAGTGGTGAGAGCCGAGATCCCGACCGCGGCGAGCACTGCAGCCAGCACCAGAGCGCAAACTCCCCATGGATCGCCCCATCTCGCTCCCATGATCAGCCGACCCGCCACGATCAGCACGAGCAAAGAGGCCACCCCGAAAACGACCGACACCAGGGCCTTCGCCCCCAGCACGGACCAGGGGCGGGTCGGAGTGGAGAGGATCCGGGCCAGGGTCCCGTCCCTCCTCTCCTCGAGCAGGCTGAGCAGTCCGACCTGGGCTGTGAACATCAG
>DATHSX010000473.1:0-1624 GCA_035463935.1 Acidimicrobiia bacterium
TGACCGACCGGCCCTTTATCCGGTCAATCCGGGAAAGCGAGCAAACCATGAAACTATACGTAGGAAATCTCCCCTTCAGCTTCGGCTCGGAGAACCTCCGCGCCCTCTTCGCCCCCCTCGGCGAAGTGACGTCAGCCGAGGTGCTGAGCGATCGGGAGACCGGCCGCTCTCGCGGCTTCGGGTTCGTCGAAATGTCTGATGAGGACGGCCGCAAGGCCATCGATCAGCTCGACGGGTCGGATGTCGACGGGCGACGACTCACCGTCAATGAGGCCAAGCCCCGCTCCACCAGCGGGTCGGGCTTCGGTGCTGGTGGGCGTCCGGGTGGTGGCTACCAAGGCAACCGGGACCGGTCGGGTGGCCGTCCGTCCGGGGGCCCGAACCGATCGGGTAACCGGCGCAACGGCAGATGAGCGATTCGGAAGAGTATCTCCGGCTGCCCGGCACCGTGGTCGGAGTCGGCCGCAATGCCACCTTTCGGGTGGAGATCGAAGGTGGCCACCTGGTCACGGCCAAGGCAGGTGGCCGCCTTCAGCGGGGCCGCAAGATCCGGATCCTGCCGGGCGACCAGGTCGAGGTAGACGTCTCCACCTATGATCCGACCCGGGGCCGGATCGTGTGGCGCCACCGCTAGAGAGCACCTCCCGGCCCTGACCCATCGCCGCACGGCTGCCGCGCGCCCGTGCTGGCGCGATCGCCGCGGGGAGCCCACGGCTAATCGTATCCTCGGTGTCCCGAGCACAGGTGGGACGCCTGACCGAAGCCGCACAAGTAATCGCATCCGCCCGGCGTTTGGCCGATGAGCTCCTGTTCCCGGCGGCTTCGATGGTGGACGCGGCGGAAACCGTTCCCGTGGGGCACCTCAATACTCTGGCGGCTCTTGGCTTCTACGGACTGACAGGGCCGACGGAAGCGGGCGGTCTCGGGATGGAGGGTCCGGCGGCGTGGCGGACCATCGAAGAGTTGGCCGGCGGCTGTCTCACCACGACCTTCGTTTGGCTGCAGCATCTGGGAGTGGTCCAGGCACTATCCAAAGCCGCGCCGCATATGCAGGAGCGGCTGGTTCCCATGTGCGGCGGCCGGGTGCGAGCCGGCATCGCGCTCGGTGGAGTTCGCCCCGAGCCCACCCTGCGCGCCGAACTGAGCGACACCGGATGGGTCCTGGATGGCTATTCGCCCTGGGTCACCGGATGGGGCTTGATCGACGTTGTGCATGTGGCCGCCCGGACCCGGGATGATCAGGTGCTCTGGTGCCTGCTCGACGCCGTCCCAGCTGCATCTGTGGCAGTTCATCATCTCCGGCTGGCGGCCGTCAACGCCAGTTCGACCGTCACGCTCGATTTCGACCGCTTCCCCGTACCGGAGGACCGGATCACGTTCATCTTCCCTTACAGCCAGTGGCAGGAGATCGACTCCATGGGGCTTCGCCCCAACGGGTCGCTCTCGCTGGGCCTGACCGGTCGGTGCTGCCGGCTACTTGGGCCCGGTTACCTCGACGACGAACTGGGCCAGCTCCGCCAGGACCTGGACGGTGCCGACCCGGGTGAGCTGCCCCGGTTGCGGGCGGCGGCGGCGGAAATGGCCCTCAGAGCCGCCGCGGCAGTGGTGACCGCCAGCGGGAGCC
>DATHSX010000474.1:0-1599 GCA_035463935.1 Acidimicrobiia bacterium
CCATGGCCCACGGTTGACACGCCGGCGGAGGACCGGCCACGGCGTAGCCCAGCGCAAGCCGATCGGGCCGTGACACCGCCGCTGGTGTCAGGGCTGGAGAAAAGGGTCCAATGGCACTGGCTGGGCGGCTCCCTGGTCGCATGGGTGGAAGCACCTGGTTCGGAGGTGGAGATGGGCCACTATCGGAGCAACCTACGAGACATCGAGTTCAACCTCTTCGAGTTCCTGCGTACCCAGGAGTACATGGGGGAAGGCCCGTTCGCCGGGATCGACGAGGCGTCTGCCCGCACCGTCTTGCGGGAGGCCAATCGCGTCGCAGTCGAGGTGTTCGCCGACAGTTTCGTCGAGGGTGACCGAACATCCCTCCTGCTGGAAGGCGGGGAGGTAGAGATCCCGGCCGGCGTCAAACGGAATCTCGACGCCTACTTTGACGGTGACTGGCATCGACTGAACCTGCCTCCACACCTCGGGGGTCCGGGCCTGCCCAAGAGCCTCACATGGTCGGTGACTGCGTTGTTCCTCGGTGCCAACCCTGCGGCCATCTGCTACACCTCCGCTCCCATCTGGGCGGGACTGCTCGACTCCGTCGTGACTCCGGAACAACGGAGGCGGTACCTCCTACCCATGGTGCAGCGGCGGTGGGGAGCCACGATGGTGCTCACCGAGGCGGACGCTGGCAGCGACGTGGGAGCCGGCCGCACAAAGGCAGTGCGGTGCGACGACGGCACCTGGCATATCAGCGGGGTGAAACGTTTCATCACCAACGGCGACTTCGACTGGCCCGAGAACATCGTCCATCTGGTGCTGGCCCGCCCGGAGGGGGGAAGGTCGGGCGCGAAGGGCCTGAGCATGTTCTTCGTCCCGAAGTATTGGGTGGAGCCGGACGGTTCACTCGGGCCGCGCAACGGGGTGATGGCCACGAGACTCGAAGACAAGATGGGAGTCCGGGCATCCGCTACCTGCGAGCTCGAGTTCGGTGCGAGCACTCCGGCCCGTGGCGTGCTGGTCGGAGAGACCCATGACGGGATGCGGCAAATGTTCGCCATCATGAACTACGCCCGGATGTTGTTCGGAGCCAAGGCGATCGAAACACTCTCGACGGGTTACCTGAACGCCCTGTCTTACGCCAAGGCGCGCATCCAAGGCCCCGACCTGGCACAGGCAGTGGATCCGGCCGCTCCCCGGGTGCCCATCATTCGCCATCCCGATGTCCGCCGCATGCTGCTCGACCAGAAGGCGCACGCCGAGGGACTGCGGGGGTTGCTGCTTTATACGGCCGCGATCGAAGACCGCATCGCCCTCGAGCCCGAGAACGTCGATCACGCCCGCAGGAAGGATCTGCTGCTCCCGTTGATCAAGGGGTACGGAGCGGAGAAGGCCTATGAACAGTTGGCCCAATCGATGCAGGTCCTGGGGGGTTCCGGATACATGCGCGACTACCCCCTCGAGCAGTACCTCCGTGACGTCAAGATCGACACCATCTGGGAGGGGACAACCGGCATCCAGGCCCTCGACCTGGTCTTCCGGAAGATCGCCAAGGACCAGGCGGTCGCCCTGGGAAAGCTGCTGGAAGATATAAGGGTTACTGCCAAGGGGAAT